>JAZSNB010000154.1:0-12935 GCA_045536195.1 Acutalibacteraceae bacterium | reverse complement strand
CCCGATTATCTGCCCCGATATCACCACAGTCAGAAGCGAATAAACAATCCTTTTTAGCGGTATATACCACAGCGACAGCACAAGCACGCTGAGGTCGGATATGAGATACACCCATTGGATTTTTATTTTTGTTCTCGCACTCACACTCATGGCAAGGGCATCGTCTCCGCATGGAGCGCCTCCTGCTCTGACAGCAAGACCTGCACCCACACCCACAAAAACAGCACCAAGTATGCAGGCTAAAAGCGGATGCTCTGCAATCTGAGGATAAACACGGGGGAAGCATTCAAAAATCCTGTAGCTTAAGCTGAAAACCGAAGCTGAAACTGCGGAATATACAAGAAAAGACTTTCCGAGAGTTCTGATGCCGAATATATAGCAGGCGGAATTTAATACAAAGCTTGTGAGTGAAGGTGAAATATGAAGAACATTGTCAGCAAAAAGAGCAAGTCCTAATGTGCCGCCCTCGGTAACACCCGATACTGAATGGATGTTATACATACCGAAGGAAAGAATAATACTGCCGACAGCAGCAAGAATACAGCGCGAAAGTGAGATATCCCTGAAAAAAGCTCTGATTTTATGCTTCATTTACTCTTTTTCCCGTAATATGCTCCGCCTCTATACAGAACATATCCGTATTGTCAAGATAGCTTCTGATTTCATTTTCAATATAAGTTTCATCCGATGTAAATTTCAGACTGATACGGCGGCTGATATCTGCAATTTTTTCTTTATCTGTTATAAATTCAGCTTTGCCGAAAACAATAACGCTTGTAAAATCCAGTGCCCAGCTGTTTTCTTTTTTTACACCGCTGTCTGTAACGCAAAATGATACCTTGGGGCACTTTCTGAGAGCATCTGTGCGATGGCCTGTTTTTCCGCAATGAAAATAAATCTTTCCGTCTTCCTCATTATAATAATGATTCATAGGCATACCGTAGGGATAGCCGTCATCTCCGATAACGGAAAGCACTCCCCTCTTTTCGCTGATAAGAATTTCTATACACTCGTTTTCTGTGATCTTCTGTTTTTTTCTTGTGATATCTCTGAACATAATTTCACCGCAAATATTAATCTTTTGAAGAATGTATTCTGCAGAAAAATATACCATATTACATTTTTTATGTCAACAAGCCTCACTTCAGAAAAAAGCCTGTTCCCCTTCCTCAAAGGGGGGGGTTAACACAACTTTAACATTTAAATATCGCGGGAGATATTGCTTTTTTTGTAAATGTGTAGTATTATTAGTTAAATATCAGATAAATAAGACAAGGAAGGTAGAAAATATGAAATCTGCAAAAAAGCTCCTTTCACTTTTTCTTGCAATAATTATGTGCTTCGGTGTGTGCATCCCCGCAGGCGCTGAAGACACGGCAGACGATATGTTATCTCCCGAGGATTATGCAAAGTATATTCAGTATATCGGTCTTCCCGTTGTTTCAACAGAAACCTTCGGTGTTTTCCTCAGCATCCTTAAGGGACTTATCAGTCTTGTAACAGGCGAAGAGGTTCAGGCAAACAAATTCAATGTTAATATTGATGACGTGCTTCTTGATATCTCTGCAGAAATCTGTGAAGAAAGCGGTCTTGACCTCGGCCTTATCGCAGACAATATTCCCGACATAAACAAGGGGGCATATTATTTCAAGGATAAGTATGAAATCAATACCACCGAATTCAGAAAAGCAAGATACGAAAAGCGTGACGAATACCTTGCAAACGGCAATCCCATAATGGCTTCCGTATGCCATGCTATCGGTGCATATATGAGCATCATTCAGGAAATGAACATATACACAGAGCCTACAAAGGATCCCGATGTGATCAAGGTTATGCTTCATCTCACATATGAAGACGGAACTGTTGAAACTCATGATGCAGGTCTTCTTATCAACCTGAAAACAGGTGAATGCACAAATGAGGAAGGCACCGGAATGTTCGGCTCGGGCTACAACTTCAACATTCAGGAAATGATGGTTTACACAACTGTTGACTGCTGGATGAGAAACTTCGGCTTCTGCCTCTTCTATGATGTATTTGCAAACCTCAATCCCATTTCCTACAGCTATGTAACAAGAAGATTCAAGTTTGAATATGACGGACTCGAATGGATGATTCAGATCTGGAAGGGCAACTACTTCATTTCAAACGGCGGTGAAGTAGGTATCTACAACAGAGATCCTGCTACAGCAAGAGGCACATTCTACAACTGTGCTTCCTCTGATCAGGAGCTTCCCATATCAATTCAGGTGCTCATAGGCGACAAGCTGCTGGTTGACAGACCCCTTCAGAAGCATTGGTGGATGTGCGGATTCCATATCGGCACAATGAGATATCTGCCCTCTCTTCTTACACTTAAAACATCAATCGTAATGCCCGACGAAGAAATGCTTCAGGCATTCACCGAGGCTATCGACAACAATGTGATGAATGACGTAAGCTACACCGTAGACGGTCTTCAGGTAAATATCACCTGGTAACAAAAATAACAGATAAAGCAGAGAAGTGAATTTTTCATTTCTCTGTTTTTTTATTATATAGGAAATTGCTCGCGTTGTGAGCAATTAGCATATAACAAAAAACACCTTTTCGCCCCCAAGATTGGGGGACGGGGGGTTGAAGTAGAATGCTTTTTTAATATATATATTTATATATTATTGCACTTTTTATAACGGGGTGTTAAAATAGTAATATTATTTAATAATAAGGGGACTGTGATATGAAAACTTATATTCTGCCCGAAAGCGGAAATTTTTATAAAGCAAATCTTCACTCCCATTCCACCGTTTCCGACGGAACACTTACCCCCGGAGAAATGAAGGAATTATATAAATCCCGGGGCTACAGTATTCTTTGCTGTTCGGATCACGAAATAATGGTGCCCCACCATGAGCTTACCGATGAAAATTTTCTTATGCTCACAGGCTTTGAACTGGGATTCGACGAAGAAAAGGAAGATTTTCTTGAGGCAAGAGTATGCGATCTTTGTGTGATTGCTCTGCAAAAAGAAAATATCACACAGCCCTTCTTTCACAGAACAAAATACCATAACCCCGAAAGAAACAGCGAAATTGTATTTGACGAAGCCGAGCCTGATTATGAAAGAGAATATTCGTCCGACTGCATCAACAAGGCAATAAGAATCTGCAGAGAAAAAGGCTTTTTTGTCACCTACAACCACCCCGCGTGGTCTCTCGAGCATTATGAGGAATATATCAGATATTCGGGAATGAATGCTATGGAGATATGCAATTTTTCAAGCTTCATAGACGGCTACGACGAATATAATTCCAAGGCATACGATGATTTTCTGAGAAAGGGCGAAAGAATATTCTGCATTGCTGCAGACGATAACCACAACCGCCGCGACCCTCATTGCCGTATGTGGGATTCCTTCGGAGCCTTCACTATGATAAAGGCAGAAGCTCTGACATATGAGGCAGTGGCAGATGCACTTGAAAACGGTCACTTCTATTCCTCTCAGGGCCCTCTTATTCACGGAATGTGGCTTGAAGAGGATAAGCTTCACATAGAATGCTCCCCCGCAGATAAGGTAGTGTGCACCGTAAATAAAAGAAGATGCATGTCACGGTATAACGAGGAAACAGGGGAAATAACCCACGCTGTATTTGAGCTGAAGCCTTCCGACGGGTATTTCAGAGTTACCGTTATTGACAAAAACGGACTGAAGGCAGACACAAATGCTTATTTTACAGACACCTTGAATATCCCTGTCACAGAATGATAAACGGAGAAAACAAATGAAAAAATTATTTGATGCAAGGCTGATGCTCATTATCTCAATGGCAATATTCGGCACAATAGGTCTCTTCAGACGCTATATTGATATTTCATCAGGTGAGCTTGCCTTTTACAGAGCCGTGCTTGCTACGGTATTCATTGGCTTCTTTTTACTTATTAAGCGAAGCCCCGTTCCCTTCGGAAAAATAAAAAAACAACTCCCGGTGCTCCTTATATCGGGTGTTGCCATGGCGTTCAACTGGATACTTCTTTTTGAAGCCTACAACTACACATCGGTTTCCGCAGCAACACTGAGCTACTATTTTGCACCCGTTATAGTAACTCTCGTTTGCCCCGTAATTTTCAAGGAAAAAATGGGGCTTAAGCAATGGATATGCTTTATAATGTCTACCGTGGGCATCGTGCTTATAACCGTGACGGGTGAATCCGCCCAAGGAAGCAACCATATGAAGGGCATACTTCTGGGGCTTGGTGCCGCAGTATTATATGCAACGGTTATCATCCTTAATAAATTCATTAAGGATGTTGACGGAATCCACCGCACCTTCCTTCAGTTTGTTTCGGCAACTGCCGTGCTCTTACCCTACGTGCTTCTTACAAGCGGAATAAATCCCGGCGCTCTTGACACAAAAGGAATGCTGCTGCTTCTTACGGTCGGCTTTGTGCACACAGGCATCACATACTGTATGTATTTTTCTTCTCTTAAGGAGCTTCCGGGGCAGAAGGCTGCCATACTCAGCTACATCGATCCCCTTGTTGCGGTAATCTGTTCCGTAGTAATTCTTAAAGAACCCCTTACACCTATGCTCATAGCAGGCGGTATTCTTATTCTCGGATTTACATTGTGGAACGAGCTGCCCGGAAAAAAGGAGAAAAAGAAATGAATGAAATAACAAGAAGTCTTAAGGCAAGAAAATCCGTAAGAGCTTTTACTGAAAAGGAAATTCCGGAAGAAATAAAGGAAGAAATTCTTCTTTGCGCCGTAAATGCCCCCACGGCAGGCAATCAGCAGCTATATACAATACTGGACATAAGAGACAGTGAGCTTCTTGAAAGGCTTTCTGACACCTGCGACAATCAGCCTTTTATAAAAAAATCAAAATTCACGCTGATATTCTTAGCTGATTTCAGAAAATGGTATGATGCCTTTATTGACACAGGCTGCAATCCCAGAAAGCCGTCAGAGGGTGATTTTCTGCTTGCCGTTGACGATGCACTGATTGCGGCACAGAATGCTGTTTCGGCTGCCGAGAGCTTCGGCATTGGCTCATGCTACATAGGCGATATCATGGAGCAGTATGAGATACACAGGGAAATGCTTTGTCTCCCCGAATACGTTTTTCCCGCTGCTATGATAGTGTTCGGCTATCCCGAGGCATCACAGATAAGAAGAGAAAAACCGGAACGGGCAGATATGAAATATATAGTTCATAAGGACCGATATCATACGCTTTCAGCAGATGAAAGAACAGCTTTGTTTTCAGGCAAGGCAAAGGAAAAATCATATGAGGAATGGATGAGAGCCTTCTCTGAGAGAAAATACAACAGTGATTTTTCCCGTGAAATGAGCAGAAGCGTGGGTGAATATCTGAGACAATATAAATAAGCTTTTCAAAAAACACAGGCGGTGAAATATTATGGAAAAATATAAATATGTAGACCCTATGACGGGAACTGTAGGTGACGATCAGAGCGACAGTCCCCACGGCGGCGGAAAAACCCATCCCGGCGCCTGCACTCCGGGAGGCATGGTACAGCTGGCTCCCGACACGGTAACAGGCGGTGACAACGGAACAGGCTATAATTATTGCTACGACACAATAGAAGGCTTCAGTTTCAACCATATGAGCGGTATCGGCTGGTACGGCGACCTGGGAAATCTTCAGATAATGCCCGTAACCGGTCAGACGGATCTTCGCTCGGGCTCTAACCGTGAAATACCCTTCAACAAAGGCACTCTCGGCTGGAAATCTCCCTTTTCCCACGACAGAGAAACTGCCGAGGCAGGATATTACTCCGTAATGCTCGACAGATACAATATAAAAACCGAATGTACAGTTTCCTCTCATACGGGAATGCTTCGCATAACTTATCCCGAAAAAAGCGATGCACGAGCAATCTTTAATTTTTCACGCCGTATCGGCGGAAAGGCTGATTTTCAGGAGATCACTATAATTAACGACCGGAAAATCGAGGGTAAAATTATCTGTACTCCCGCAGGCGGCGGCTTCGGAAGAGGACACGGCAGAATAACATATAATTTTAATTTTGTTTGTGAATTTTCCGTACCTGCGGTAAAAATGCAGTTTTTTGCAAATGAAGAGCTTCAGAAGGAGGGGCTTTCCGCCTTCAGTCACGAGGACGCCGGACTTCTGGTGCATTTCGGAGAAAATCTTACCGCTCCCGTTACAATAAGAGCCTCTGTCTCCTACACGGATATTGAGGGGGCAAGAAAAAATCTTACCGAAACCGATGGCTTCACCTTCGACAGAATGCGCAAGGATGCTCAGGATATGTGGGAAGAGGTATTCTCATGTGTTGATGTTTCAACAACCGACGAAACCGACCTTAAAATATTCTACACCTGTCTTTATCACACGCTTTTAGACCCCAGATATGCAGCCGACGTTGACGGAAGATTCAATATCGGCACCGAAATTTTAAAAGACGATTCCTATACTCACCGCACGGTTTTCAGCGGCTGGGATGTTTACAGAAGCGAATTCCCTCTGCTTTCTCTGATACGCCCCGATATGGTAAACGATGAAGTGAATTCACTTATAAAAATAGCAGAGTTCCACAATTCCTCCTATCCCCGCTGGGAGCTTATGGGCATAAACTCCAACTGTATGGTAGGCGACGCGGGACTTATTGTTGTGGCAGATGCCTATGTGAAGGGCATAAGAAATTATGATGTAAATAAAGCCTATGCTATTGCAAGGGCATCGGCAACAAGACAAAAGGAGCTTTTCGGAAAAGAATTCACCTCCGTTTATCCCTCCTGCAGCCAATACGAAAAGGATGCTTTCATACCTCTCAAAATCAGCGACACTCTGGAATTCCTGCTTTCAGACTACACTCTCTCCCGTTTTGCAAAGGCTATGGGTAAAAAAGAGGATGCTGTTTTCTTTGAGAACAGAGCAAAAAAATATAAGAATAACTATAACCCTCTTCTCGGCTTTATGGCACCGAAAAAGGAAAACGGAAAATTCAAATGGATGTGGGGCAGATATGACGACAACTGCTGTGTTGAAAGCAATATTTTCCAGCAGTCATGGTTTACGCCCTATGATGTAAAGGGACTTGCCCGTCTTTTCGGAGAAAAAAGAACAATAAAGCTTCTTGAAATCTTCTTCAGAAAGTCAAAGCTGGGAGCTTTATGGAGCAACGACTATAATCATTCAAATGAGCCCTGCCACAATATTACCCACTATTTCAGCATGCTCTCTCTTCCTCACCGCACACAATACTGGACCAGACGTGTTCAGAAGGAAGCTTATCGCCTGGGTGCATTCGGTTTCTGCGGCAACGAAGATGTAGGACAGCTTTCCGCATGGTATGTGCTTTCGGCTCTCGGCTTTGCTCAGCTTTGCCCCGCCTACCCCGCTTATTTTATAAATACTCCTCTTTTCAGAGAGGCAAAAATAAAGCTTAATAAACAATACCACTCCTGCAGGAATGCGGATACCTTCACTGTAAAATGCGACAAGGATCCCCTCACTCATCCCTATATTGAAAAGGCATATCTTAACGGCAGAGAGATAAAAACCGCATATCTTACATATGATGAAATTACCGCGGGCGGTGAATTCAGCCTTATTCTTTCAAAAGAGCCCTGCGAAAATTCTCTTTGCGAGGTCCCCGAAAACTTCTTCGGAGTACAAGAGTAAAACTCAGTTTACAGCAATCCTTCACACCGGTATATACTTTAAGCATAAAGCTGCCGCAGACAAAGATGTCAAAGGCGTGATACACTGCTGTAAGACAAAAATCAACTGAAACGGAGATATAAAAATGAACGACCAGACAGAAAACTATTATGATTTCGGTGCTCCTTATGTGGGTCCGTCTTCAGGAAACAATAATTCTTCAGATCCCTATGCTGATATTTCATCAAGCTACAAAAAATCAGAAAACACGGGCGGCTCAGAAAGAAGCACCTCGGTTAAAAAGCCTGCCGTAATAATAATCGTTGCGGTATTTGCATTTCTTATATGTGCCATAGGTGTTGTAGGCGGACTTCTTATTTTCACCTCTCAGGACTCTTCCGGAAAAATCGTAGAGCTTCTTGAAAACGGTCACTATGATGAAGCATATGACCTTTATGCAAAGAAATACGGCAACGGCAATAGCGACAACAAGCTTGAAGCAGCTCTTCACGACCGTCTTTGTGACCTTGAGGATGAATACAAGGACGACGAAATCACAAAGAAAAAGGCTCTTGAAGAGGTTGAGATCATAGAAAAAATGGATATCGATGCTCTCGAAAAGGATATAAATATCACAAGAGAATATATTGAAAAGCTGAAGGAAGACAGCTCTTCCGACAGCAATACAAGTACTCCGGTCGTGCCCGAAACAGAGTATGTGGGTGCTGAGGTGCTCCCTCCGAAAGAGGTTTCATCCACTCCCTATATTTCCTCTGCATCAACTCTTGCAGGTACTGTTCTTCCCGCTTCCAATGAAGACTCACGCCGTTCATTCGGCGCAGACAAGGCAATCGACAATGCATACGATTCCTGCTGGTGCGTAAACACCTCCTCAGAAGGCGGTGCAGGAGCAAAAATACAGTTCAATCTTGCAGACACAAGCTATGTAAACGGTGTAAGAATCATAAACGGCAACAATTTCCATCCGGAAGAGGGTATTTTCCGCAGCAACGGTCAGGTCAAGAGCTTCACGGTAACCTTCAGCGACGGCTCATCACACACCTTCACAGCCTCATACAACGGAAATCAGAGAAACACCTTCGAAGATTTTGCACTTCCCGCCCCCGTAAAAACGGATTACATTATACTCACCGTAAATTCAGGATATGTGGGTGCAAAATATACAACAAACGTCTGTCTCGGTGAATTCGATGTATATTGATAAAGCTATGAAAAAATTATTATCCGTAAGTATCATATTAAGCCTTCTTCTTTCCTTCAGCTCCTGTATCAGCACCGAAATCCCCGAAGAAACCAAAGAGCATGAAACTCTCTCGGGGGAAGCCTTATTGTCGGATGAAGCACGAGAATCTGAAAGCACATCCGAAGAAGCTTCCTTTACTCAGACAGAAGAATTCGCTGCTCTGAAAAAGAAGGCGGATGAAATTGCTTCCTCATATTCAGCCACAGCTGTACAGGCTGCCGTGATAAAGAACGGAAAGCTGTATTTCACATACGAATACGGCAAGGCTGATATTGATACGGGAAAAGAAATCACATCCGACACTAAACTGCGTATTGCCTCACTTTCAAAGCTTGTAACAGATATAATCTTTATGGCTCTTTGCGATGAAGGACTTGTTTCCCTTGACGGTGACATCGGAGACTATCTCGGCTTCCCCGTAAGAAATCCCGGCTTCCCCGACAAGGTGATAACTCCCGCAATGCTGATGTCTCACACAGGAAGCATCATTGATACCGGAGCTTTTCTTGAATCCCGTCTGTCAGGCTCATCCTCTTCAATAAAGGAGCTTCTTTCTTCAGATGCCTTTGCCTACTATGAGCCCGGCACATATTATTCCTACAGCAACTTCTCCGTGGCTCTGATAGGCTCAATTGCAGAGCTTGTGACAAAAACACCCTTTGAAGAGCTTGCAAAAAAGTATGTTTTCACTCCCCTCGGGATTGATGCAGGCTTCACAGCTTCAGCTGTAAAGAATCAGGAGCTGATAGCAAATCTCTACGGAAACGGCGGATATTCCGTGGCTCAGCAGATGGCTCTTTCATGGCACGAAACCCTCGGTCAGACCCATCATCTTGTGCAGGGCAATCTCACCATCAGCGCAAAGGACTATATGAATATAGCAGCAGTTCTTTCAAACGGCGGAGTAAGTGCCGACGGAACAAGGCTTCTCAGTGAAGAAGCAGCTCAAGAGCTTCTTAAGGTGCGCTATGAAAGTGATTCATTCAAATCATGCTTCGGACTGCTGAAGCAGAGCAATGTTATTGAGGGTACAGAGGTATGCACCCACACAGGCAGTAATTTCGGAATGTTTTCAGCCTTTACCATTGACCCGGTAACAGGTAACGGTGTGGCAGTTCTCACCTCGGGTGCTCCCGGCACAAAGGACACCGCCACAGACATATACAGTATCTGCCTTGAAATAATAAGAACATTTTACCCGGCATAATAACACAAGTTGATTATAAAATACAAAAAAACTGTTGCAGCTCCGAAAGGAAATGCAACAGTTTTTTTCTTTATTATATAGGAAATTGCTCGCGTTGTGAGCAATTTAGCTTATAATTCGCCTGCAGGCTCATTGAATAACGCAAGCTTATTGAACAAAAAACACCTTTTCGCCCCCAAGACCCAGGGACGGGGGGTTGAAGCAGAATGCTTTTTTATACTGTGGGATCTGCCTGAGAAAGCTCTGCCTCCCCGGCACGCTTTTCTCTTACAAATGCATAAATGGGTTCAAGTCTCTTTTTATCAAGAGGATAGCCGAATTTCATAAGAAGCCACACACCTGTGTAAACTACGGCGGGAATAACGGTGCAGATAAACATAATCTTCTGGCTTGTTCCTTCAACAAAGCCGTAGGTATCGCCTGAATAATTTGCCCACTGAAGAAGGAAAAGTCCGCTTCCGTCAGCAATTGTCTGGCCGAGCTTTCTTGAGAAGGTATAAACTGCATACACTGCACTTTCGTTTCTTATGCCTGTTTTATACTCCTGATAGTCGATAACATCCATAACAACTGCCCAGCAGGTAAGGCTTACAAAGGTGTAACCGAAGCCGATAAGAAGGAGGCTTACCATAAATATCCACGCGGGAAGTCTTCCTGTTTCGGGGAACAATGCATTAAGAATACTCTGATTATTTGCAATAATTGCAATGATAACAGATGCTGCAGCGGCAATTACGGAGAAGTTTCCGCAAAGCTCCTTTTTTCCGAAACGTTCAACCAGCTTCGGAGTAAGAAGCACAAATATAACCATGGGAAGATAATTACATATAGTACCTAATGTGCCGAGATTTGTGTTGAGGAAATAGTTTTTATAAAGATATGCATTGAAGGAATTGAACTGCAGCTGACCGCTTATAAGCACACCTGCAAGCGCAACGGTAACAAAGGGGCGGGACTTAAGAAGTCCCACATATGTTGCCTTGAAATCAACCTTGGGCTCTTTAGGTGAAGGCACCCGTTCTTTTGTGGTCTTATAGCCCCACAGATAGAAAATTATGGAGAGAATACCCATCACAAGTGCGAAAACAAACATCTTGTTTCCGTCAGCATCTTCGATTACCTTTCCCGTTACGGGATCAAGCATAGGCTGACCTGCTGCATCAAGCCTTGTTCTGTAAATAAGCATAGGTGCAAGAAGGGACACCACGGCACCGCCCACGCCTGAGCCTATGGAACGGAAGGTAGAAAGAAGAGTTCTTCCCTTGGGGTCATCGGTGATAACGGATGCAAGCGAACCGAAGGGAATATTCATACCCGTATACATCATTCCGTAGAATGTGTATGCCAGAAGTGAAATTATAAAAAGTATCACCGTGTTTGAAGTGATCCCCCAGTCATTCAGGGGCAAAAAGCACAGCACTGTGGAAATACCCAGAGGCACGGCAACCCATTTGAGATAGGGTCGGAATTTTCCGTCCTTCACAGGAGGCTTTTTTGCAACCATAGCACCCCAGATAGGGTCGTTGATACAGTCCCACAGTCTTGTGACAATAAGCATAACAGCCGCACTTGCTGCAGGAATTTTCAGAACATCTGTCATAAACAGCTTAAGATAACCCGAAATATAAGTGAGGTTAAACATATTGCCGGCTTCCGCAATAGTGTAGCCTGCTGCCTCTTTTATGCCGATTCTGTTAGGATGGTTATTAATTTCCTTTGGCTTCTTTTCTCTTGCCATAAAAAGTCACCCTCTTTATTTTAATATATAAATAATATCACTTACGGTCAAAAAAAGCAACACCGTAATAATTTGTTGCTCCGGGGTCAAAAAAAAGCATAAAAAAACTGCAATCACCCGAATTACGGTATTGCTAAAATCGGAATTATAAGTATAATATATATACCGACTTAAAAAACGGAGGACACTGATGAAAAAAATAGTTTCTTTGCTTTTAAGCATTCTTTTTATACTGACTCTCGCTTCCTGTGAGGGAGAAAGCACAGAGAAAACTACAGGTGAAAATGACTCAGCCGATGAATCCCTTTCATACGAGGAAAACGAATCTGGTGAACCCGAAACCACCCCTGCCACAATTTTTACAGACGGAAAAATTGCACGAGGTGTGATTGAAGACAAGGTTTTCACCAATACTTCAACAGGTGTAAGATTCAGAATTTCTGATTCATGGCAGTATCTCACCGATGAAGAAATTGCCAATAAATTCGATATAAGCCTTTCTCTTCTCGACAGAACGGTATTTGAAAACACCGTTGCAGAGATGTCAGTGATGTATGATATGGTTGCAATCGACACCGACACTAACGCTCAGGTTGTGGTTGCATATGAAAATATTGCTCTCACCTACGGAAAGGATGCCACGGAAGAGGAATATTTTGAAGAGCTGAAAAAACAGCTTGAGTCAACTGTTCTTGAAATCACCTTCTCAGATAAAATCAAAACAGAAAGACTCAACGGAAACACCTATAAAAAGATGGAAACCACCAACACTACCGACGGCTACAGCAGAACTCAGACCTATTATGTAAGACCCATCGGTGACTATTTCTGCACTATCCTTATCACCACAATAGGTGACAATCAGACCTCAAAAATCGAATCAATGTTCTCATAAATAATAATATCAAAAAATAACTGCCCCGTAAGAAACAGCTCTTACGGGGCAGCTTTATTAACTTCTGAAGGGACTCAGAAAAAATCTATTTTTTATTCAAGCACAATTTTCTCACAGCTGTAGCCTGTAAGGATATCACTTCTCCTGTCAGGCTGATGTCCGCCCGCATAAAGAGTGATGCCGCCGTCGGGTGTAAC
>JAZSNB010000037.1:0-40392 GCA_045536195.1 Acutalibacteraceae bacterium | reverse complement strand
CTGTTACATTTTCAATATCAATTCCGTTTTCGGAGGTGATGAATTTTTTGTCATACTGTCTGAACTGACCGAAATTAAGAGTGTATTTTTTCATACTGTTTCTCCCTGAAAATATTTTCTATATTCTATCATATTATTATTTTTTTGTCGAGATATCTGTTATGGTTTTCGGGTGTTTTTTCGTATGAGTGCTGATTATTTGAATATATTTATTCAGGTTATAAAGATGTTTCAGATATCCCACTTGAAAGTTGGGTGATTTTGCACCTGAGTTTCAAGTGGGGAGTGAATTCTGCAAGAAAACGGCTTCGCCGTACGCCTGCGGCGAAACGCTTTCGTATAGTCCATCGCCGAGGGAAGTTTACTTCCCGTTCGGCGGGACATATAATCTTTTTACTTTATAGGAAGGAATTTCCTATAAAGTAAAAATATCATCCGCACTATAGTTTAGTGCGGATGATGAGCTTTATGCCTTTTCGTACATAATTATTTCTGCCTTGGGGGCTTCATTTATTGTTATATCAATACCCTGAGTCATAAGCTGGGCACCTGTTTTTGTTATGATGCTGTCAGGTGTGTCGTAGTTATATACATTGTATGTGCTGCCGCTTTCAAGACCGTTGAGTACAAGGTGATATGTGTTTTCCTGTACGTTTTCTCTTTTATAAATAAGAGCCATACCGCTTCCAGCATCGGTATCAAACTGCATTGCAAGATACTTATCAGTGTCGGTTTCTCCGTCGGCAAGGGGATAGTAGTTACCGACCATATGGGGTCTTATTGAATAATAATCAAGAAGCTGAGATGATGATATTATGTTTGTTCTTACTGCATATTCTCCCGTTCTGTAGGCACAGGTGCCGTTATGGACAAGCCAGAAGGAAATACCGTAGGTCTGAGCCTGGGTGGCTTCAAGAATATCATCGGGAGTGCCGCCGTTCTCATCCATACAGTTGTAGTCCGTTCTCCAGAGCGGAATACCTCTTCCTATAATTTCGATGTCGAGTCTTTTTCCTCCCGAGGCGCATATGTCAATCATAAGTCCGGGACATTCTTCAAGAAGCGTATCAAGGAAACGGTAGAGATTTGTTACATAATGATTTTCGGTAATTCCCTTTCTGCCGTCTTCCCACTCTTTATCTGCAAGCTCCCAGCGGGGAAGCCAAGGGAAATTACTGTCCATCCTGAAGCAGTCAACACCGTTGTATCTTATTGATTCAACAATCACATCTGTGATGTAATTGAGACTTTCTTCATTAGCAAGATTTACGTATACAGTGTCTTCATCTGATTCGTTTCTTATACACCATCCCTCATGCTTTATGCATTCGTTATAAACATCAGTACCTTTACAGGCTCTTTCGGGCTCATACCATAAAAGGAAGCCTACGCCATTTTCTCTTGCTGTATCGGAGATTGCTCTGAAACCGTCGGGGAAACGCTCGGGGTCGGGAATCCAGTTGCCGACGCTGTCACTCCAGTTTGTGTTGATTTTATACCAACCTGCATCTACCCAGAAGTAGTCCAGTGAATATTTCCAGGCTTCGGGAACATTTCCGATATTTGTAATGATCTGTTCTTCTGTGATGCCCGGAGTTTCAACTCCGAGACCTGCGGTTGCAACCTGCTTTGTGCCCTCGGGATATACACAGTCAACAGTGAAATCGCGGAATGAATTGAAGCCTTTGAGAGCATTGTCGTTTTTGTAGAAGGTAATATTTACAAGGGGCGAACGGATTTCTTCACCGGGCTCAAGATAGCCTCTGAGCTTTTCCTGCTTTGCTTTGACATTTACACTGCCGTCAAGATTTTCCTTGAAGGAAGCAAACCACTGACCTGTCCAGCCTACCGAAACTACTGCACCGCTGTTTTCACCGTTCAGGTTGAAATACGGAAGGAAGGATTCTGTTCTTCCGCCGTTTGCTGTGTATTTCATTTCGATGGGGCAAAGCTCTGTTTTAAGAAGCTCGAAGTCATCGGGAGCAGGGTCAGAGCCCTTGCTGAAATAAAGCTCAGAGTTTTTGCCTGTGTTGATTTTACAGTCGGCAGCATAAAATTCTGAGATGACCTGAGAATTTTCATCGCCTTCATTTTTTATATATACAGTCCATTCGCAGGATGCGTTTTTATCGTATATGGTGGCTTCAACGATAGCTGTAATGGGATGCTCCTTGTGGGTAAGGGTGATATATGTTGTTTTTCCTCCGCGGTGAACAGCTCCCTCTTCGCTTTCTTCGCTGACGCTAAAGGTCCAGTCGTCGGTATTGTTTCTGAGACTCTTGGTGCAGACTGTGAAATTATAAGCGGGATCGTTTCCGTTTTTAGGTGCATAAAGAATATTGTCCTCATACCACTTGCGGCAGAGCTCTTTTTCTTCATCGGTTACTGCATATTCGGATGCATCCATGCTTTCAAAGGATATTTCCGAGGTAGCACCTATGTCATAAGCTGCACGGTCAACCCAGAATTTGAAGTTTGAATCCTGCACCGCAAAGGATGAGATTACAAAAAGCAGAGACTGAATAACTGCTATGATAATGCGCATAAAAATGACCTCCGTTAATTTATAGCATTACTTTATCACAAGCCTTTGTGTTTTTCAATATTAAATAAAGAATAAGTCTTTGTTTAGCGGCTGATAATAGTATTAAAGGAGTGAAGCTTTATGAAATCATTATGGAAATCTTCTGCAGAGGCTGAAATATCACCACGGCTTACGGAAAATATTTCAACGGAGGTGCTTATTGTCGGCGGCGGTATTGCAGGACTTCTTTGTGCATATAAGCTCGGTCAGACGGGAACGGACTGCGTTGTTGTTGAAGCTGATACTATAGGCAGCGGCACAACGGGAAATTCAACAGCGAAAATAACATTCCAGCACTCTCTTATATATGATAAGCTCATAAAACAGAGGGGAACCGAAACAGCAAAAAAGTATCTTGAAATTCAGAAAAAAGCCTGCACGGAATATGAAAAGCTCTGTAAAGCCATAGACTGCGGCTATGAAAAAAAGGATTCATATGTCTATTCTTTATTGGACAGAGAAAAAATTGAAAAAGAGGTTTCTGCTTATCTCACACTCGGAGAAGAAGCAGAATTTGTTGAAAGCACCCTTCTGCCCTTTTCTGTTGCAGGTGCTGTCAGAATCAGGGATCAGGCACAGTTCGATCCGGTAAAATTTATTTGCGGCATCAAAGAAAACTTAAGAGTTTATGAGCATACAAGGGTGAAGGAATTTCTTCCCGGGCGCGCGGTTACAGAAATGGGGGAAATAAAATATAAAAAGGTTATTATTGCAACTCATTTCCCCATAATCAACAAGCACGGCGGATATTTTCTTAAAATGTATCAGCACCGTTCTTATGTGATCGCTCTCACAGGAGCTCAGGATGTTAATGGAATGTATGTGGACGAATATGAAAAGGGGATGTCCTTCCGTAATTATAAGGATTATCTTCTTATCGGCGGAGGGGATCACAGAACAGGAAAAAAAGGCGGAAACCTGAAAGAGCTTGAGGAATTTTCACAAAAGCATTATCCCTCGGCACAAATCAGATACAGCTGGGCAGCCCAGGACTGTATTACCCTTGACGGCATTCCGTATATAGGAAGGTATTCGGAAAAAACTCCCGATATGCTGGTGGCAACAGGCTTCAATAAATGGGGTTTTTCTTCAGCTATGGCAGCAGCAATAATACTTTGCGATATGGTAAATGAAAAGGAAAATGAATATGCGGATGTTTTTTATCCCTCCAGAAGCATATTGCATCCGGGACTTTTTGTGAATATTTTTGAAGCCATAACAGGACTTCTTACACCCGGGGTGCCCCGTTGTCCCCATATGGGCTGTGCTCTCAGGTATAACCCTTATGAACACAGCTGGGACTGCACCTGCCACGGCTCAAGATTCACTGAAAACGGTGAGCTCATAGATAATCCTGCAACAGACGGCATAAAAAAACTGAAAGGATAGCTCCGGAAAGGGAACTATCCTTTTTTATCTTTTTTTTGTTTTTTATCCGCCTGCTGCGGGAGAAAGAAGCCATACTTCTCCTGTTTCGGGAAGCTTTTTACCCTTTCTCATGCATCTTTCACCGTCTACATAAACGATTGCATCCTTGAATTTAAGCTCCTTGTGGGGCTCAAGTGCGGCATTTCTTTTTTTCTTAAATTCGGAGGTCTCAGCCTCCTGCTTTTTAAGGTCTTCAAAATATCTTTTTTCCATTATTTCAGATATTTCTTCAAAAATACCGTTTACGGTTCTGGCATTTGTGTTATGCTCAGAAAGTCCTGTTGTTGAACGGAGCACTCCGAAAATCTTAACCTTTACCATAAGGATATACCTCCTTTATACATTCGGGGATGCGCACACCGACTTTTTTGAGTGTTTTTAGCGTGGGTGCGCCGTCTTTCCATCCGCGCATTGCATAATATACGCCCTTCATCTTATCAAGAGGCACCTTTGTTCTCTTGTCGCCGGGCACCTGTTCTTCATCGGTAAGCCGTTTGGGAAGAGTGTCGGTGTCTGCACCTACGGGCAGTCCGAGAATGATGTTTGCAAGTCTTTCGGTATTGTATCCGAAGTTTCCGAAGGCTATAAAGTCACCTACGGTAAACTTTGTGCCTGCGGCGGCATTCATAACCCGGGGATACTGAACGAGAGGAATGTTTACCTTAAGCATCTTGGGATTCTTTGAAACGAGATATATAACGGGAGTTGAATATTTGAAAACCGTCTGTACAAATCTTGTCATAAGAGATGTAGGCTTGCCTACAAGGAAGTGCGGAAGGATAGCATATGATGTGAACACACAGAAGCCTGCTGCGGAAGCTGCCTCCATTACATTCTGGAAGGTTACCGCAAGACCTGCTTTTCCTTTGGGGGTGTATGCATCAAGATTGAGTCCGAGACCTTCGAGAACAACAAGATAGCCTGCATTGAGATGACATCCGCCGCGGTTTGAGGTAGCATAGCCGAGTCCGTGACCTACAGCACCTCTGGGCTCATATGCCGCAAGCTCCATTCCCTTTGCATGAATTGCAAATTCCTTGCCGCCGAATTTTTCGCTCATTCTTTTTGTGCCCTCGGCAAGCTGAGCACCTATACCGCGTTTATATGCTATATCATGAAAAACCTCGCTGAGCTTGTCGGTCTCACCGAAATGAAGTCCCGAATCCCATAATCCCTTTTCCTGAAGCTCCATAGCGAATGCAACAGAGCCTGCTGCAGAGATTGTGTCAATGCCGAGCTCGTCAAGCTCATAGT
Organism: Acutalibacteraceae bacterium; assembly: GCA_045536195.1. GTDB lineage: Bacteria > Bacillota > Clostridia > Oscillospirales > Acutalibacteraceae > RUG806. The sequence continues at coordinate 35,126 of JAZSNB010000037.1, read as the reverse complement.
TCCACTTGATTATCTTTTCAATATCATCGTTGAGAAGGTTAGGACCTAAAAGTCCGAGGGTTTCAAGCTCGGGACCTTTGATGTTTTTGCCTTCATATCTTACTCTTCTTTCGCATTTCATGGGACAGGAAAAGCAGCCGCCGTTTCTGATGAGGTGCTTTTCTGCCAGCTCTTCACCTGACACCTTTTCGAAATTTTCAAATCTTCCGTCACCGAAATTCTTGGTGGCGAGGATTCTGTGAGCCTGCATGGGAGCTACAAGACCTGCCGTACCGAGCTTTGAAAGCTGAGCGCCCGTGATGGGATGCTTGAGAAGTGTTTTTTTCCACTGCTCGTTTATCTTTTTCAGCTTTTCGGGATCGTGTATCTCAGGCTCTTTATTGCCCTTTGCCGTGATTATCTTTATGTTCTTGTCACCGAATACTGCACCTACACCGCCTCTGCCGGCAGTTCTTTCTCCTGAGAAAACGCAGGAGTAAAGCACCTTGTTTTCACCTGCAGGACCTATAACAAGCTTGCCTGTTGATGAGGGGAGACCCTTCTGTGCTTCGCCTGTAAGCTGACCGGCACGCTCGGGCACATCGTGGAAGGTGACATTCTCATTTTCAATTTCAATCCAGGTGAGTGTGTCTGCTCTGCCTGTGATTATCATTGCATCCCAGCCTGCTTTTTTTAGACGTCTGCCGAAGGACCCGCCGCAGTTGGATGAGGTGAGAATACCTGTGAGAGGTGAAATGGTGGAAATGTTGAATCTTGTGGATGAGGGGGAATTGCAGCGGGTGAGAGGGCCTGTTGTGATAACAAGCCAGTTATCTTCATCAAAGGCTTTCATTCCCGGCTTTATGTGGTTGAGAAGAATGTCGGCAGCCATAATCTTACCGCCGAGGGTTCTTATTCTGTCCTCATCTGTCCAGGGAAATTCGCTGACCTCTTTTTTTGTAAGGTCAACAAAAAGCACATGTCCCATATACGCCTTAAGCTTTGTCATCTTTTATCCTCATTTCTTTATTGTTTTGGGTTTTATATAAAGCTCTGAAAAGGAATCCTTGTCAAATACAGTAAGCTTTCCGCCGAGAGAATTGTCTTTGGTTAAGATATACTGTATACCTGCCGAAGCCTGAAGCGAGCCTATGATTCCGGCAGATGATGAAATATTGAATGAAGGGGGAGCACCTTCAAGCATTCCCGCTTCATCGGGGGTAGGTGTCACAAAGGGGATATACAGATAGGTTTTTCCGTAAAAACCGTCAATACCGCCCATCATAAGGGGGATATTGTTTTCTTCGCAATAAGCTGCTGCGGCTTTTCTTGCTGCAAGGTTATCCACAGCGAGAAATATCATATCGCTGTTTTTTATTTCATCGGGAAAGCTGTCTTTACCGATTCTGATATTGAATGCCGTGATATTGATTTCCGGAGCATATAAGCCGAGCCTTTGCTTCGCACAGAATACCTTGCTTTTTCCGATATCCTCTTTTGTATAAAGAAACTGACGGTTCAGATTGCTTTCACTTACATTGTCATAGTCGCAGAGAATGAGGTTTTGTGTCCCTGCGCCCGCAAGATGAACGGCAATGTTACAGCCGAGGCCTCCCGTACCTATAACCGTACAGGTTTTTCCGCTGAGGCTGAAGCCCTGTGCAGTGCTTTTATTCATTTATAATTTCCTCCGCAGGACTGAGTATTACCCGAAAGGGTTTCCAGTGCATGGGGGAGAACGGGAAGCACAACCTCAAGAGACTCCTTCACGGCCTTCGGAGAGCCGGGAAGATTTATTATCAGCGTTTTCCCTCTTATTCCCGAAACGGCTCTTGAAAGCATTGCCTTGGGGGTGATTTTCAGACTTTCGTATCTTATCGCCTCGCTGATACCGGGAGTTTCTTTTTCTATTACGGATTTTGTGGCTTCGGGTGTGATGTCTCTGGGAGAAAATCCCGTGCCGCCTGTAGTGAAAACTACATCACAGTCTGTTTCATCGCACATACGGATGAGTGCGTCGGCAATGTCCTGAAGCTCATCTGGTACGATTTTATATTCTCTTATACTGCCTGTCTTTTCAAGAAGACTGCAGAGAAGCGGTCCGCTTTTGTCGTCTGCTTCTCCCCTTGAACAGCGGTCGCTCACCGTCAGAACAGAAAATACCATAGTGTCACCTCCGCACAAAACTATACAAATATATAATACACGTTAAAATAATATTTGACAAGGGTAAATGAGGTAAATTTGTATTTTTTGTTGATTTTGCTGTATATATTCTGTATAATGAGGCTGAAGTATTTTTTCTTCGTTTTCCGAGTCCGTTTTTCTAAACAGTGTTTCTGCAGGAAAAACGAGACCGTGACCGAAATATTTTTCCATCGGTCAAAGGGCAGAAGGGGGAAACCCGTTTGCCTTCCGTGTTTGAAAAGGAGTATGACGAAAAATGAAAAAACTTCTTGCACTTTTAATGGCATTTGCTCTTGTTCTCTCATTTGCTGCCTGCGGCGGCACAGCAGAAGAAACAACAGCTGCCGAAGATACCACAGCCACTGAAACACAGTCTGTTGAAGCTCCCGAAAACCCTGTTATCCGTATGTCCACCACCACATCCGTAAACGATTCAGGTCTTCTTCCTGCGATACTTCCCGTTTTTGAAGCAAAAACAGGCTATACCGTAGAGGTTCAGTCTGCAGGCACAGGCGCTGCTATCCAGAAGGCAAAGGACGGCAATGCAGATCTTATTCTTGTTCATTCAAAGGCTTCCGAGGAAGAATTTGTTTCTGAAGGCTACGGTGTTGAAAGAATTCCCTTTATGTTCAATTTCTTCGTAATCGTAGGTCCCAAGGATGACCCCGCAGGCATTAAGGACAGCGAAAATGCAGCAGCAGCTTTTGCAAAGATAAAGGAAAGCTCAAGCACATTTGTTTCCCGCGGTGACGATTCCGGCACACATAAGGCAGAGCTTAAAATCTGGGGCGATACTGCTCCCGATGCAGCCTCCGACAGCTGGTATGTATCTGCAGGCCAGGGTATGGGCGCCTGCCTTACAATGGCAAACGAGCAGAACGCTTACTGTCTTACAGACAAGGCAACCTTCCTTTCAAACAAGGATTCTCTTGCAGGACTTGATATCCTTCTTAATGAAGGTGACGATATGAAGAATACTTATTCCGTTATAGAATGTAATCCCGAAAAGCTTGACGGTGTGAATACCGAAGGTGCAAAGGCTCTTATCGAATGGCTCACTTCAGACGAGGCAGACGAGCTTATTGCAAAATACGGAGAAGAAGAATACGGTCAGGCACTTTTTACAGTGATTGCCGAATAAACCGTGAATAATTTCAGTGAAGCTCTGGATTTGCTTTTGTCTATGGACAAGGAGCTTATTCAGATTATAGGTGTAACTCTCAGAATGTCTTTTTTCAGCACACTCATATCCTGCCTTATAGGCTTGCCTCTGGGTGTGCTTATTGAGAAAAAGCATTTCAGAGGACGACACCTTGTAAAAAGAACAATAAGCACATTTATGGGCCTGCCTCCTGTGGTGGCAGGTCTTATGGTCTATATGCTTTTTACAAAATACGGGCCCTTCGGCTTTATGGGACTGCTGTTTACCGTTGAAGTAATGGTGATAGCCCAGGTAATGCTTATAACGCCCGTTGTTATATGTCTTACATCCTCTGTGGTATCCGTAACGGGCGAAGCTCTTTCGGAAACCGCAAGGGGACTTTCTTTGTCAAAGAGCAGAACGCTTCTGCTTTTTATTGTGCATAACCGCCGTGCACTTATGAGTGTTGTGCTCACCGCCTTCGGAAGAAGCATTGCCGAGGTGGGTGCTGTCAGTCTTGTGGGCGGCAATATTCAATGGAAAACAAGAGTAATGACTACAGCCATACTTCTTGAAACAAACAAAGGTAAGTTTACCTTTGCTCTGGCACTGGGAATTATATTGCTTTTAATTTCCTTTGCCGTGAATTTTTCTGCTTCACTTCTTACGGGGAGGGGAGAAAATAATGATTGAAATTAAAAACGTCAGAAAAACATATTCGGAACGGACTGTTCTTGATGTTAAGGAACTTAAAATAGAAAAAGACGGGAGAGTTGCTCTTACGGGGGCAAACGGCTCGGGAAAGAGCACACTTCTTAAGGTGCTTGCAGGTGTTATAAAATATGAGGGCGACGTGACAATGCCTGACAGTATTCTTTATATGCCTCAGAAAACCATGTGCTTTGATATGAGTGTGCTGAAAAATGTTACTTATTCCCTCACAGGGGATAAAAAAGAGAAGGAAGAAAAGGCGCTGGCGGCTCTTGAAAGAGTCGGTATTGCGCATTTATATAAAAAAAATGCCCTCACGCTTTCGGGGGGCGAGGCGGCAAGGCTTTCTCTTGCAAGACTTCTTGTGAAGGACTGCAGTGTGCTGCTTCTTGATGAGCCCACGGGGGCTGTGGATGTGGAGGGTACGGAAATAATTGAAAATGCGGTAAATGAATATATCCGCGAAAAAAATGCCGCACTTATTATTGCCACTCATTCTCCCTTACAGGCAAAAAGGATGTGCTCAAGGGTTATAATGCTTGAAAAGGGTGTTCCCGTTGAGGATATGTCTCCCGACGGACTTATTAATAATCCCTCGACGGAATTCGGAAAAAAATTTGTTGATATGTGGAGATACTGAGATGCTTAGTGTAGTTACTGCAGAAAAGGCACTTGAAATGCTTGAAGGTGTTTTTTCTCCTTATGAAGAAAGTGAAAAGAAAGCCGTTGCGGATGCTCTGTCCGGGGTGCTTATAAGAGATATTGTTTCACAGGAGTATATTCCCTCCTTTGACAGAAGCGTGGTTGACGGCTTTGCCGTTAAAGCCTGTGATACCTTCGGAGCAGGTGATAATATGCCTGCCATGCTTAATATTACCGGCGAGATACTTATGGGTGAAGAGGCGTCTCACAGTATTTCCCGCGGGGAATGTATGAAGATTTCCACAGGCGGAATGCTGCCTCCCGGTGCGGACAGTGTTATAATGTGCGAATATACGGATGAGGATTTCGGTAATATGTGCCTTTGTTACCGAAGCGTTTCGGTAGGTGAGAATGTTTCAAAAAAAGGTGACGATGTAAAAAAAGGCGACACAGTGCTTAAAAAGGGCAGTGTTATAAACTCAAAAAGCACGGGAGTGCTTTCGGCTCTGGGAATTACCGAAATTGACTGTGTGAAAATGCCCGTGGCAGGAATAATTTCAACCGGCGATGAAATTGTGGACTGCAGTAAAAAGCCGGAAGCAGGAGAGATAAGGGACGTAAATTCAGTTCTTATTTCTTCTCTTCTCAAAGAAAACGGTGTGAAAACTGTTGATTACGGTATTGTGAAGGACAAAAGAGCGGACATAGAAAATGTTTTTCACCGTGCACTTTCCGAGTGTGATATGGTGTTTTTGTCGGGAGGCTCTTCAAAGGGAGAACGAGATATGACGGCAGAGATAATCAGCGAAAACGGAGAGCTGCTTTTTCACGGTCTTGCCATGAAACCCGGGAAGCCCACTATCGGCGGAAAATGCAGCGGAAAGCCTGTGTTCGGTCTGCCCGGACATCCCGCTGCCGCATTTTATGTTACAAAAAGACTTGTTATCCCCTTTATAAAATATCTTACGGGAAATAATTCTCCCGAAAACAAGGGTGTTTTTATTCTGGGGTCCGATATCCCTTCAAATCACGGAAGAGAAGAAATTGTACCCGTAAGGACAGAGGGCAAAAAAGCCTTTCCTCTTTTCGGAAAGTCGGGTCTTGTTTCTCTTTTAAGTATGAGCGACGGTTATATTATAATTGACCGCAACCGTGAGGGTGCTTTTGCAGGTGAAGAAAGTGAGGTATTCTTTACACGATGAAACATAAATATCTTGATAATATGCCTCTTTCTGAGGCTAAAGAAAAATATATTTCTCTTCTTGAGAAAAACGGCTTCGGATATAAAACCGAAAGTGTACCGTCTCATCTGTCGTCGGGAAGAGTGACTGCGAGGGCACACTATGCTCTTATATGCTCACCTCACTATAATGCATCCTCCATGGACGGAATTGCCGTAAGCTCAGCGGATACCGATTCAGCTTCGGAAAGGGAGCCTGTGATACTCACTCAGGATAAATATACCGTTGTTGATACGGGGGATCCCCTGCCTGAAAATGCAGACGCCGTTATTATGGTTGAGGATGTTATTTTTGACGGTGAGGGAAATGCAAAAATATATTCATCGGCAAAGCCCTTTATGAATGTCCGTCAGATAGGCGAGGATATATGTATGGGGGATATGATAGTTCCCTCCTTTACCGAAATCACTCCCGCGCTTACGGGAGCTCTTCTTGCCGGAGGGAATCTCAATACCGAGGTGATTAAAAAGCCTGTGTTCGGAATAATACCAACGGGTGATGAAATTGTTCCTCCCACCGAAAACCCCGGCAAGGGCGAGATAATAGAATTCAATTCCTCAGTATTTTCCGCAATGCTTTCCTCCTTCGGTGCCGAGAGTGTGGTTTATCCTATTGTACCCGATAAAAAGGAGCTGCTTGAAGAGGCACTGAAAAAAGCGGTGAACGAATGCGACGGAGTGCTTATGCTTGCCGGCTCATCTGCGGGACGGGATGATTATACAAAAGAAATAATTGAAAAATACGGAACTGTTGCAGTACACGGAATTGCCGTAAAGCCCGGAAAGCCTGCCGTGCTCGGTGCTGTAGGTGACGTTCCCGTGGTGGGTCTTCCCGGATATCCCGTTTCTGCCGTTGTTATTATGAATGAAATCGTTTCCGATGTGCTGTCCTTCTGTTATAAGTGTGAAAGAAGAAGAGTGCAGACAGTGAAAGCAAAAACAGGCAGACGTATAAATTCTTCTCTGAAATATGAGGAGTTTATACGTGTTACTCTGGGCAAGGTGGGAGACGAGCTTGTGGCTGTTCCTATATCGGGCGGTGCAGGTGTTATCACAAGCTTTACCAAGGCAGACGGTATTTTAAGGATTCCCCAGAATCTTGAGGGACTTGAAGCAGGTGAGTATGCAGATATAGAGCTTATATCCGATATGAATACTATTGAAGGCTCTCTTATCGTAACGGGAAGCCACGACCCTGTTATTGATGAAATAAATGATATTATGAAAAGAATGCCCGGAGGCTGGTCGCTTACCTCCTCACATGTGGGAAGTATGGGTGCTGTTACGGCTCTCAGAACAAAAACCGCTCATATGGGAGCCATTCATCTTCTTGACGAAGCCACGGGTGAATATAATGAAAGCTATGTCAAAAAATATTTTCCCGATGGGAGCGTCAGACTCATAAAGGGAATAAAGCGTGTTCAGGGACTTATGGTACAAAAGGGCAATCCTTTAGGAATAAAGGATTTCGGCGATATAACAAAGGGAACCTATATAAACCGTCAGGGCGGCTCGGGCACAAGAATACTCTGTGAATATCTTGTGAAAAAATATTCACTTGATAAAGACAGCATAAAAGGCTATTATAATGAGGAGTTTACCCACACTGCGGTTGCAGCGGGAATTAAAAACGGCAATGCAGATATGGGTCTGGGTATTTATTCAGCCGCAAAAATGTATGACCTTGATTTCATACCTGTCTGCGACGAGGAATATGATTTTATAATTTCCGAGGACGCATTCGGCAATGAAAATGTTCAGCTTTTCCTTAAAATTCTGAAAAGTGACGAATTTGCGGCACGTATAGAAAAGCTCGGAGGATACAGTATATGAATTTTTCCCATCTTGATAAAGACGGCAAGGCATCAATGGTGGATGTGGGAGACAAAAGCATCACCGAAAGAAAGGCTGCGGCAAGGGCTGTTGTAAGAATGCGTGAGGAAACTCTCAGTGCAATTCTCGACAATCAGCTGAAAAAGGGAGATGCCCTTTCTGCTGCACGCATTGCGGGAATTATGGGAGCAAAGAAAACAGCTGAGCTTATTCCTCTTTGCCATAATATTCCCGTTGATAAAATCGATATTGATTTTGAAAATAACGGTAAGGATGAGCTTTATATAATTTCTTATGCAAAATGTACCTACAAAACAGGCATTGAAATGGAAGCGCTTACTGCCGTGAGTGTTGCCGCACTTACTGTTTATGATATGTGCAAGGCGGTTGACCGCGGTATGGTTATAAAAGAGATAAAGCTTATAGAAAAAACAGGCGGAAAGAGCGATTATAAATATGAAGGATAGCTTCGGCAGGGATATAAATTATCTCAGGGTGTCGGTTACAAAAAAATGCAATCTCAACTGTTCTTACTGCGGACACAAAAAAGACAGCACTCAGGATGAGCTGAGTGCGGATGAAATCGAAAAGCTTGTGAGTGCCTTTGCCCGCAACGGTATAAAAAAGGTACGGCTTACGGGCGGTGAGCCGCTTATAAGGGATGATATATCAGATATTGCCCGAAGAATAAAAAATATTGACGGTATTTCATCTCTTTATATGACGACCAACGGAATACTTCTGGGAAGTATGGCAGGCGAGCTTAAAAAAGCAGGGGTTGACGGCGTTAATATCAGCCTCGATACTCTTGACAGAGAAAAATTCAGACTTCTTACGGGTACGGATAAGCTCTCCTGTGTTCTTGAGGGAATAGATGCTGCACTTGAAGAGGGCTTTTCGTCGGTTAAAATAAACAGTGTTCTTGTAAGAGGAAAAAATGACGGTGAGGCAGGTGCTCTTATGGAGCTTGCAAGAAATAAGCCTCTTCAGGTTCGTTTTATAGAGCTTATGCCATTTTCGGAGCAGGGATATGATAAAAAGCTTGTTGTTACGGGAGATGAGCTTCTTGTCGGTGCGCCCTTTCTTGAGCCCGATAACCCTGTGACGGAAGGAGCTGCCGTTTATTATAAAGCGGAGGGTTTTAAGGGCAGGATAGGCTTTATAAATCCCATAAGCCATAAATTCTGTGCCGGCTGCAACAGGGTGAGGCTTCTTTCTGACGGACGGCTTAAGCTATGTCTGGGAAGCGAGCTTACTTATGAACTGAGGTCGTTTATAAATGATGAAAAAAGGCTTTCAGAGGAAATTGCAAGGGCTTTAAGAGAAAAGCCCCGTGCCCATCGTTTCGACAGCGGAGAAAAATTCAGAGGTCTTAATCTTATAGGAGGATAAAATATGGCAAAGGTATTATCAATAAATATAAGCGAAAAAAAAGGAACCCCCAAGACAAAGATAAATCCCGGTGTGCTTATTGAGGATTTCGGTTTTGAGGGTGATGCCCACGCAGGTAAATGGCACCGTCAGGTGAGCCTTCTTGCAAAGGAGAGTATAGATAAATCAAAAGGACTTCCCTCAGACGGACTTTGTCACGGGGTTTTTGCCGAAAATATTACCACCGAGGGAATAATTTTACATACCCTTCCCGTAGGCACTGTTCTTAATATCGGCGAGTGTGTGCTTGAAATCACCCAGATCGGAAAAGAATGTCACGACGGCTGTGCCATAAGAGAGCTTGTGGGGCAGTGCATAATGCCCAGGGAAGGAATTTTCTGCAAGGTCGTAAAGGGCGGAAAAATCTATGAAAATGATGAGATAACGGTTTGCTGTGAATAACCGTAAAATCACAGCAATACAGTAAGGTTTTGATATGATAAAAAAACAGAAAGTTCAATGGTCTTTGCTCGGAGTGATATTTTCTCTGGCAGGGCCTACAATATTAGAGCAGTTTATGCAGACTGCAGTGCAGTATATTGATACTGCCATGGTAGGGTCTCTCGGCACCTCTGCTACGGCAGCAGTGGGTGCAACCACCACCGTCAACTGGCTTATAGGAAGCACTGTGTCAGCCATCGGTGTCGGCTTTTTGTCTTATATCGCAAAAATGCACGGCTCGGGAGAAATGTATCTTGTGAGAAAAGCAAGTGCACAAAGCGTGCTGGCTGTTCTTGTGTCAGGAATATTTTTCACAGCGCTCACACTGTCCTTGAGCGGTGTTGTGCCCCGTGTCATGCAGGTGGATGAGAGCATCAGAGAGCTTGCCTCGACCTACTTCTTTATAATTTATACCCCTATGCTTGCAAGGGCGGCAACTATTATTTTCGGCACGGTGCTGCGTGCGGCAGGTGATACCAAAACACCGATGTATGCAGGTATTGCGGTGAATGCCGTGAATGTTGTGCTCAATTTCCTTCTTATATTTCCCACCAGAAAAATCGGGATATTCACAGTGCCCGGAGCGGGGCTCGGTGTTGTGGGTGCGGCAATTGCAAGTGCCGCAGGCTTTACTGTCGGCGGTATAATTATCACATATGCATTGTGGACACATCCCGTGCTGTCCCCGAAAAAGATTTCCCTGAAGCCCGATAAGGAGATTCTTGCTCCCTGTCTTAAGGTTGCATTTCCCAATATGCTTCAGCGATTTGCCACATCGGCAGGCTATGTTGCCTTTGCTTCAATGATAAATTCTCTCGGTGAGGTTGCCACCGCTGCCCACACAATAGCAAATACCGTTGAATCAGCCTTTTATATTCCGGGCTACGGTATGCAGACTGCTGCCGCTACTCTTGCCGGCAATGCACTCGGTGCAAGGGACAATAAAAAAATGAAAGAATTTGCCCGCATGAATGTGCTTGTTGAAGTTATTCTTATGATAGTTTCGGGCAGCCTTCTGTTTGTTTTTGCTCCTTTTATGATGGATATTTTTTCCGATTCAACCGAAGTAATAAATCTTGGAACGACGGTGCTTCGTATGGTTGCCGTGTCAGAGCCTTTTTACGGTGTGTCAATTATCATAGAGGGAATGATGCAGGGCGTGGGCAAAACAGTGAAGCCCTTTGTTTATAACTGCATCGGTATGTGGGGTATCAGAATAGTCGGTACATTCATATTTATAAGCTTCTTCTCCGGCGGTCTTATTTCCGCATGGGGATGTATGATCGCACATAATATGTTTTTATTTGTTCTGTATTTTATTCATTGGATAAGCGGTAAATGGAATCCGCTGAATAAAGAGACGTAATAATAAATTCGGAAAATAAGGAAAATTTCCGCAGTTTTTCCGATTCTTTGAATATCTGCTGCAGCATAAGCTCTTTTTTCCTGTCCGGGAGTATTATTTGTGAATAAACCGCGGAAAATTTCAGAAAATATTTCCGAGGTGATTTATATGAACTACTTATGGGCATTCATCGTCGGAGGCGTGATATGTGTGCTGGGGCAGCTGCTTATTGACAAAACAAAGCTTACCCCTGCGAAAATACTTGTAGGCTTTGTGTGTGCGGGAGTTGTTCTCGGTGCAACGGGTATTTATGACAGTCTGATTGAGTTTGCAGGTGCAGGCGCAACCGTACCGATTTCAGGCTTCGGAGCACTTCTTGCCAAAGGAACTGTGCAGGCTGTGAATGAACAGGGGCTTTTAGGCGCATTTACGGGACCTCTCACTGCAGGAAGTGCCGGGATAATGGCTGCAGTGCTGTCCGGATTGATTCTTTCCTTTATGACTAAACCCAAGCCGAAGTGAAATTTTGCAAAAATATGATATATGTATTAATTTTTGGACTTTTAAGCTAAAAAACTTGTATTTTTGCAAAACCTATGATAATATGATAATGCAGAAAACTGCAAATCTTAATCAGCGAGGTGAAAATAATGGAAATTCAGCAGATTCTTGATATAATCAAGTCATTCTTCGATGCTATCCTCAAGATTTTCGAAGCACTCGGAATCATCAAGCCCAAGGCAGAAGAAGGCGAATCCACAACAGCTGCTGCATAATCATTGATTGCAGAGAAATAATGCTGTATTAATTATTAGCATGCTAAAAAAATCCGACGGTTATCCCCGTCGGTTTTTTTTCGTCCGGTTTTTGTTTCGTTTATCAAAATATTGACAAAGATATAAAATAGTGTTACTATTAATTTGTATATTTGCATTGTAAATGCAAAATTTTATTCTGCGAGGTGAAAAAATAATGACTCCCGAAGAAATCCTTAACATCATCGAAGCTTTCTTTGCTGCAATAACAAGAGTTCTTATTGCTCTCGGCATCATCAAGGAAGAAGGTAAAGAAGAAGAAACAACAGCATAAGTTAAGATTTTATCTTAAAAACGGAAGCACCCATTTTTCCGGGTGCTTCCGTTTTGTTCCGGTGCTTTGTTTTTTTCTTTTTGGAAATATTGACAATCTTTTTCAGCAATGTTATTATAAAATAAATATTAACTCAATTTCAATCGGAGGAAATTATGAAAACAGCAAAAAGAATTGTTTCATTACTTATGGCATTCTGCCTGCTTCTTACTGTTTCGGTTATGCCCGCATTCGCAGCAGAAAATGAGTTGAACGGCTGGGAAGATCTTACAGATGAAGAATATCCCTTTGTGTTCGTTCACGGAATGGGCGGCTGGGGTGCATATGAGGATAATGCACCGATGCCTTACTGGGGCGGTATGAGCTTTGACGGACTCAAGATGAGCACAAGCGATACAAATATTGTGGATATTCTCAATTCTTACGGAGTTGAAACCTATGAAGCTTCCGTCGGTCCCTTCTCAAGTGCTTGGGACAGAGCCTGTGAATTGTATGCTCAGCTTACAGGTACTGTTGTTGACTACGGTGCAGCGCACTCCGAGGCTCACGGACACGACAGATACGGCTATTCATATGTCGGAAAACCCCTTATGGGTGAAAACTGGGATCTTAGCACTCCCATAAATATTATGGGTCACTCCTTCGGCGGTCCTACAGTGCGTCTTTTTGCTTCTCTTATGTATTACGGTGATGCCGAAGAGATGGCTGCAACAGGCGAAGAAACATCCCCCTTGTTTACGGGCGGTTATGATGTTATTCATTCCTGCACCACATTCTCAAGCCCCAACGACGGCACACCCATTGCGGATTTCCTTGTAAACCTCAAGCTCATTGCTCTTATTGCATTCGCAGGAAACCTTCTCGGCACAATATTCGGCGATGAGGTTATGATGTGGCATCTCAGATTCGGTCATTTCGGAATCACTCCCCCTGAAGGCCAGGAGCGTGCACGGTTCAATATCGGCAACATTATGAACTTCTACCGTTCAAATGACAACTGCGGTTATGATATGACAATAAGCGGAGCCAAGGAGCTTAATGAAAAAATAAACGTTGCTCCCAATACTTATTACTATTCATATACAGCTATTGCAACCGAGGAAAACTGCTTCGGTATGCAGAAGCTTCAGACAGCCTCTTTGTTCTCCTTCTCCTCACTTGTGCTTAGTCTCTATGAGGGTAAGACCATAGATGGTGTTGAAATGACAAAGGAATGGGCAATAAGCGACGGTATCGTACCTTATGCCAGCGCAAAATGTCCTATGAAGGATATTGCAACGGCAAAGAATTATTCCGAGGCTGTTGCAAACGGCGAGGAGATTCTTCCCGGCAGATGGTATATGATGGATCCTCTTACGGACTTCCAGCATGCAAGCTATATGGGTACTATCGGCTGGCCTACCTCCGTTGAGGATTTCTATACAGATTATATCAATACCGTAAACAGCAGATAAGAATAAGCTTTTATATACAAAGTCTTCCGTCTGACGGAGGACTTTTGTTTTTTGACTTTACATAATTGATGTAAGTTGATATAATGTTAATAAACAGTTTATTGAAAATATGCTTTATAGGTGAGATATATGAAGATTAACAGAATTTCTGCAGCTTTTCTGGCTTTGGTATTGTTGCTGACCGCGACTTCCTGCAAGAATGAGACTCAGGAGGAAACCACTGCTCAGAGTAATAATTCAAATGAAACAGTGTTTTATGAAGAGACTCTTCCTCAGACAGAAGAAACATTTCCTTTGCAGGAAACCACGGAGGCTTATATTACGGAAGCCTCAACCGCGGAGAATACTACTGCACAGGCGCTGACTGAGGCTGCAACCGAAGAGGAGACGGCATCAGCTGCTGCGGATGTTTCTTTGTGGGGAGCGGATAAGATAGTTCCCTATTATCAGCTGTGTGCGGCAAAGACAGGCTCAGGTCTTAGCTCTGAACAGAGAGTTGAGCTTATGGATATTTCGGTAAATAACGGAGCATTGAGCGGAATGTTCAGTTTTGTAACACCTATTCTTTCAGGCTTTCTTTCCGAAAATGTGACTGTTACCGAGGGAATCACGGGTGAATATTCTCTTCTCGGTACAGGTGACATAGCCTCTGCAAAGGCATATACCGTCTCAAAGGGTACTGCAGTTGAAATGACTCTCAATCCCCAGACATCAAAGGCATCGGATAACAACGCATCGGGAAGCGTTGCTCACGGAATCAGTGTTGTGGCTGACTTCGGCGGTATAATGGAGCAGCTGAAGGGTGCGGGTCTTCCTATTGACATCTCTGCAGACAAGGCAGTGATGAAATATACTGACCCCGTTATAAAGGTGCTTATTGACGACAGCGGTAAAATTGTGAACGGAACCTGGAGCTGTACTGTTGAAATAAGCCTTAGCGATTATAAATTTGCAGGTGCGAAGGTGGACAGCACTGTGGTCATACTGAAAAATACAATTACTGCCGGCGGCGGTTTCAGTGCATAATTGTGCAAAATATACAAAAATGAGATGCGGAAATTTTTTCCGCATTTTTATTTTGTCCTTGAATATCATTTTTTTAATATATATAATGAAGATGTATGACTGAAATTTTTCAGCGTATGCAAAAACACTATCAAATAAGTTGATTTTTTCAACAATGAAAGGTTGGTATTATTATGGACAAGAAATTAAGAATCGGTATCATCGGTTGCGGCGGTATTGCTAACGGCAAGCATATGAAGAATCTTGCTAAATTCCCCGATAAATGTGAAATGGTTGCTTTTTGTGATATCATCGTTGAAAGAGCTGAAGAAGCCTGTAAGAAGTTCGGAACAGAAGATGCAAAGTTTTATGAAGATTACAAAGAGCTTCTCAAGGACGAAACCATTGATATAGTTCATGTCTGCACACCTAACCGTTCCCATTCATTTATTACTATAGATGCCCTTGAAGCAGGCAAGCACGTTATGTGTGAAAAGCCCATGGCAAAGACATATGCAGAAGGCAAGGCTATGCTTGAGGCTGCAAAGAGAACAGGCAAGAAGCTTACTATCGGCTATCAGAACCGTCAGTGCACAGAAAATCTCTATGTAAAGAGTGCATGTAAAGCTGATGAATTCGGTGAAATCTATTATGCTCAGGCACACGCTATACGCCGCAGAGCAGTTCCCACATGGGGTGTTTTCCTTAACGAATATGAGCAGGGCGGCGGTCCTCTTATCGATATCGGTACTCACGCACTTGACCTTACCCTTTATATGATGAATAACTACGAGCCCAAGATGGTTGTAGGTAACACCTTCAGAAAGCTTGCTGATCAGACAAACACAGCAAATGCCTGGGGTGACTGGGATCCCGAAAAATTCACGGTTGAAGATTCCGCATTCGGTCACATAGTTATGAAAAACGGCGCAGTTGTTATGCTTGAATCATCATGGGCACTTAATGTTGCTGATCCGGATGAAGCCTGCTTCACACTCTGCGGTGTTGACGGCGGTGTTACAACGAAGGGCGAACTTCGTATAAACAAGGTTAAATACGGCAGACAGATAATTGAAACTCCCAACCTTGACGCAGGCGGCGTTGCATTCTATGACGGCAAGAAGGGCGATTCCTCCGAGCTTGATATGTATCAGTGGCTTGAGGCTGTAATCAACGACACAGATCCCTGTGTTCTCCCCGAGCAGGCACTTTGCGTAACAAGAATTCTTGAAGCTATCTACACATCCGCAAAGACAGGCCAGCCCGTATATTTTGAAGACTGATTGATTAAGAGGTAATAAAATGAAACTTGCTGTTCAGTTATATTCTCTCAGACACCATATGGAAAACGGTGAAAATTTCCTTGACATACTTAAAAAAGTAAAGGAACTGGGCTTTGACGGTGTTGAATTTGCCGGTTTCCACGGATACAGTGCCGAAGAGCTTAAAAAGGTTCTTGATGAGCTTGGGCTTGTTGCTGTAGGCGCACATATGGGGCTTGACGATTTCAGAGAAGAAAATCTTGCAAAGACTATTGAAACAGGTAAAATTCTCGGTGCGAAGACCCTCGGCATCGGCGGTGCCGATACAAAGACAGAAACCTCGCTCAATGAAGTGATTGCCGTTATGGGCAATGCCGATAAAGCGGCGGCTGAAAACGGAATGTGTGTTTATTTCCATAATCATACAGAAGAATTCAAGGAGCCTCTTTTCAATACGGTTCCCGGTACAATATTTGAAAGACTTGCTTCTTCCTGCCATATGCAGATAGATACATACTGGTCCTTCCACGCAGGAAAAGAGAATTATTCTCTTATTTCCGAATATAAAGACAGAATTCCCCATCTTCATATAAAAGACGGACTTGACGGTCATCCCATGGCTCTTGGCGAAGGTAATAATGATCTTGCTACGGTTGTGAAGGCTGCAAAGGATAACGGAATCGAATGGCTCATTCTTGAAAATGACGATCCCGTACCCGACGGAATTTCCGATATCACAAGAAGCATGGCATGGCTTAAGGCAAATATATGAAATAGTTCGGAATTACGGATTATATTTACGGAGGAAACAAAATGAAACTTGGTGTTTTTACTACACTTTTAAGCAACCTCTCTCTTGAAGAGGCTCTCAAATATTTTACATCCCTCGGTATCGAGATGGTTGAAATCGGTGTGGGAGGCTATCCGGGAAATGCTCACGCTGACCCCGAGGTGCTTCTTAATGACGAAAAGGCATTTGAGGAATTCACAGCTCTTATCAAAAAGTACAATGTTGAAATTTCTGCCCTTTCCTGTCATTCAAACCCCGTTCATCCCAATAAGGAAGAGGCTCAGGCTGCTGATAAAACTATCAGAAATGCAATATTGCTTGCTGAAAAGCTCGGTCTTCATCAGATCAACACCTTCTCAGGCTGTCCCGGAGACTATGAGGGCGCTAAATATCCCAACTGGGTAACCTGCCCCTGGCCCAATGATTTCCTTGCTATTCTCGACTGGCAGTGGAACGAAGTGCTTATTCCTTACTGGAAGGACCTTGTTGCATTTGCAAAGGAACACGGTGTGAATAAGATCGCTCTTGAAATGCATCCCGGCTTCTGTGTATACAACACAGAAACACTCCTTAAGCTCCGTGAGGCAGTAGGTCCCGAAATCGGTGCCAACTTTGATCCCAGCCATCTTATCTGGCAGGGTATGGAGCCTGTTGCGGTTATCCGTGCACTCGGTGATGCAATTTTCCATGTTCACGCAAAGGATACAAGAATTGACAAGTATAACACTGCAAGAACAGGTGTGCTTGATACAAAGCTTTATTCGGACGAAATCAACCGTTCCTGGATATTCCGCTCCGTCGGCTACGGCAACGACGAGCTTTATTGGAAGGATATTATTTCAAATCTCCGTCTTGTCGGTTACGACTATGCTCTTTCCATTGAACACGAGGATTCTCTTATGAGCCAGAACGAGGGACTCAGCAAGGCTGTCGGCACTCTTAAAAACTGCCTCATCACAGAGGATACCGCCGCTGCATGGTGGATATAAAATATTAAATATGAAGCACCCGGCTGTGAAAAGCCGGGTGCTTTTATTCGGATAATCGGTTTTAAGCTGTATTTTTTCTGTGTGTGTTTTTTTTTGTTCGTTTGCGCCGGGAATAAATTTTGTAAACGTTGCTGTATCCTGTGCTGCGTCATCGGGGGACTTGTTATTTGACATTCATTGTTTCATTGAGGAGTATTTCTCCCTCAGTATTTATTGTCAGCATATTTACAGTGTCATTTTCAAGTGTCAGCATTGATGCTGCCCAGCCGCCTGAGTATTCTCCGCAATCAATGAAGACAGGAATTTCTTTTTCATAAAATGAGTATGTATGCCAATGGCCGCTGACAAGAAGATCCATACCAAGGTCTGACAGTGTGGCCATCCAGTTCTGACCGAAGATATTATCAATGGCAGGGTCATGACAAAAGGCAATTTTGTATCTGCCGGTAAACTCATCCGCTTTAAGAGATTTGAGCCATTCGTATTCGCGGTTGCGGTAGGCTTCAAAATTAACAAGACCGTTATATTCCTCGTGGGAATCATCCTTGTCTTCTCCCGAGTCAAGAACAATTCCCGAAAGGGCACCGAATTCAAATGTGTAATAGAATTCTCCTGTTTCGCAGGGGAAATAGTCTTTTAACCGGGATGCGTATTCGCCTCTTGTTTCGTGATTTCCTCTTGTGTAAATTATCGGTATCTCACCCTTTGAAATATCGCCTGCATCTTTAAGAAGATAGTCAGTAAACTGATCCTTTGTTTCAAGGGTGGATATGATATCTCCGAGAAGAACGAGGATGTCGGGGCTGTCTTTGAAATGTGAAAGTGATTTGTACATTTCTGCTTCCATTTCGTGAATATCGGATATGGAAAGTATTTTTATTCCGTCTTCTTTCGGAATACCTCTGAAAGATATGGGAGCTGTTTCTACGGTTTTTCCTTTTATTGCATCATAGCCGTATTTGAAGCCCACATACTGAGAGCCCGCAATATAGGTGTTGCCCGTAAGCTCACTTTTGGGAACAAGCACATTGTGAACGGTATCGTCCGATTGTATGATGCCGGAGTTGTCATCGTAATATATCTTTTCTTCACCGTCAACAGTGAGCTTTATGTAGCCTGAGCCTTTTTTTGAGGTTTCCCAGACAATGTTATAATATTCGTTGCCGCAGTCGAAAACCGCAGGCGTTGTTTCAATTTTCATATTTTTTGCGGGTATAAACGAACTGAAAAGAGAGACAATAGCAGACATAATGACAGAGAGTATTTTGTAAAGGCCGGTAAGATCTAACATAGTGATTACTCCTTTATAAAAATATTTTCTACGCTGTAATAGTTTTGTTTATAAGAGTTTCCCCTTCTGTATTTACCGTGCGCATGTGAATTTTTCCGTCTTTGAGTGTGAGTGAGGATGCTGCCCAGCCTCCGGAATATCTTCCGCAGGCAACAAAGGAGGGAGGAGAGCTTTCTATAAAACGGCTTACGTGATAGTGACCGCCCGCAAGAAGAGCAAAGTCCATTTCGGCAAAGGGAGTCTGCCAGTCCCGCCTGAAGTGACGGCTTATTTCGGGGTGATGGCAGAAAACGATTTTATATCTCCCCGTAAACTGCTCTTTCCTGAGATTTGTAATCCATTTGTATTCCTTTTCACGGTAGGAGTGAAAGTCTATAAGACCGCTGTATTCTCTGTGGTCGTCTTCCTTGTCTTCCCCCGAATCAAGTACAACCGCTGACAGAGCACCGAAATCAAAGGTGAAGAAAAACTCACCTGTTGATGTGGGAAAATATCTGAGAAGCTGCGAGGCATATTCACCTCTTGTCTCGTGATTTCCTCTTGTATAGATAACGGGTATTTCGCCCTTTGAAAATTCGGCTGCATCTCTGAGAATTACCTTTGTGAATTTTTCCTTTACCATAAAGCTTGAGGCAATGTCTCCCAGCATTATAAGCATATCATAATCTTCGGTGAAATATTTAAGAGATTCTCTCACCATAGCCTCTTTTTCATGAATATCCGTGAGAAGCAGAAGCCTTATATTATCCTCAGGCGGTATGCCTCTGAAATGATACTCCGTGCTTTCACAGGAGCTTCCTTTTATTGCCGAATAATCATATTTGAAGGGTATAAACTGACTGCCGACAACATAGGAATTTCCTCTGAGCTCTTCTTTCGGAACACGGACTACATGTACCGTATCGTGGGTCGCAATTATTCCCGACGGTGCATCCCGGTATATTTTTTCCTGCCCCTGAAAATTTATTTTTACATAACCGCTGCCCTTGAGCTCTGTTTCAAAGATAATTATATAATCATCTGTTCCTGTTTCAAAAACGGCGGGCGGGACACTTATTTTTTGTTTTCTGCAAATAGCAGAGAGCACGGATATATTTATACGAAATCCCCCCTGTCTGTATATTTTTATAGTAAAATGTTAACATAGCTTATTATTGCTTGTCAATTAACATAGTTTACAGTTTTCTTGTGTTAATATTAGATAAGATTATTATTGAATTAGATATTTTGTTGTGATATATTATACTTGTAAAAATACGGCAGTCTTTACCTGACTGCTTCAGAAAGGACGATTTTTTATTATGGCTGAAAACAGACTTATTGGCGATTATCCCGTTATCGGTATAAGACCTTGTATTGACGGAAGAAGAGGACCTCTTGATGTAAGAGGATCACTTGAAGAGCAGACAATGGGTATGGCAAAGGCTGCCGCAAAGCTTATTTCCGAAAATCTTAAATATACAAACGGCGAACCCGTAAAGGTAGTTATCGCTGATACAACAATAGGAAGAGTTGCAGAGGCTGCAGCTGCTGCAGCAAAGTTCAAGAAGGAAGGCGTTGATATTACCCTTTCCGTTACTCCCTGCTGGTGCTACGGCTCAGAAACCATGGATATGGATCCTATGACAATCAAGGGTGTATGGGGCTTCAATGCAACCGAAAGACCCGGTGCTGTTTATCTTGCATCCGTTCTTGCAACTCACGCTCAGAAGGGACTTCCCGCATTCGGTATCTACGGCCACGATGTTCAGGATGCTGACGACACAACAGTTCCCGGGGATGTTCAGGAAAAGATTCTCCGCTTTGCACGTGCTGCTGTTGCTGCCGCTTCAATGAGAGGCAAGTCTTATCTTCAGATAGGCTCTATCTGTATGGGTATCGGCGGCTCATCCATAAGCCCCGAATTTATCGAGGAATATCTCGGTATGAGAGTTGAATCCGTTGATGAGGTAGAAATCATCAGACGAATGACAGAAAATATCTATGACGAGGCTGAATATCAGAAGGCTCTCGCATGGACAAAGGCAAAGTGCAAGGAAGGCTTCGACAAGAACCCCGAATTCGTAAGAAAATCCCGTGAGCAGAAGGACAAGGACTGGGAATTCGTTGTTAAGATGATGGTTATCATCAAGGACCTTATGAACGGCAATCCCAATCTTCCCAAGGGCTGCGAAGAAGAAATGGTAGGACACAACGCTATTGCTGCCGGCTTCCAGGGTCAGAGACAGTGGACAGACTTCTATCCCAACTGTGACTTCGGCGAAGCTCTCTGCAATACATCCTTTGACTGGAACGGAGCAAGAGAGCCCTACATCCTTGCTACGGAAAATGACGTTCTCAACTCTATTTCAATGCTCTTTATGAAGCTTCTTACAAACCGTGCTCAGATGTTCGCAGATGTACGTACCTTCTGGAGCGAATCCGCCGTAAAGAGAGTTACAGGCTACGATATTGAAGGCAAGGCAAAGGAAGCAGGCGGCTTTATCCACCTTATCAACTCCGGTGCCTGCTGTCTTGATGCCTGCGGTGAGGTTAAGGATGAAAACGGCAATCCCGTTATGAAGCCCTGGTATGATGTAACGGAAGAGGACATCGAAAAGATGCTTGCCGCTACAGAATGGGCACCTGCAGATAACGGCTATTTCAGAGGCGGCGGATATTCTTCAAGATTCCTTACCCGTGCCGAAATGCCCTGCACAATGATAAGAATTAATCTTGTAAAGGGTCTCGGACCCACAATCCAGATCGCAGAAGGCTATACGGTAAATCTTCCCGATGAGGTTTCAGACACTCTCTGGAAGAGAACTGACTATACATGGCCCTGCACATGGTTTGCTCCCATTTGCACAGGCGAAGGTCCCTTCAAGTCAGCATATGACCTTATGAACGCATGGGGTGCTAATCACGGTGCTATTTCCTACGGACACATCGGTGCAGACCTTATTACTCTCTGCTCAATGCTGCGTATTCCCGTAGGTCTTCACAACGTACCCGAAGAAAAGATCTTCCGTCCCGCTTGCTGGAACGCATTCGGAACAAAGGATCTTGAAGGTGCAGACTACAGAGCCTGCCAGGCTTACGGTCCTCTTTATAAATAAGCTTAAAATAAATTTTTCCGGTATTGCAAACGGATAATATGCGGCATCCGGGATTCACGTGAATGTGAGTCCCGGATGCTTTTTGTCGTTTTCCCACAAAAATAAACTTTGTAATTTTACATCGGGCGCTGTTCTTTTATTAAAATAGTGTTGAAAATATTTTTTTTACGTGGTAAAATGACTATAATTATAATTGTCTTTAATTATATATTAAAGTGACAAGGAGAATGAACTTATGCGAACATTAAAAAAGGCATTAAGCGTATTTTTGTGTGTTGCCATGATGTTTACAACATTGTGCTTCTTTCCGCTTATCACGGAAACAAAAGCCGATGCTGCAGTTGTGAACACCGGCAATGAAACGGCATTTTATGTACCGGAGACCATATATCTTTATCCGGACGTAACTTCCTGGAAAAATGCCGTAAAAACACCCTTCCAGTATTATGTAAATAATACGGTGGATGTAAATAATATATATTCTTCTCCCGTTGCAGATGCAAATCTTGACAGCACGGGTAAGATATATTTTGCCGCCGAAGAGGGTATGAGCGATGTTGAGCTCAGTGTAAAGTATGTTGACCTGATGGGTCAGTATATGCCCGAATCCAACTACGGCAGTGTAAGCTTCACAGGTGAAAACAAGGGGGATTATTATCTTTTCACCGTAACAGACGGTGTGTCTCCCGAGCTTCAGGCAGCTACTACAGGCTGTTATATCGAGTGGTGTCTTACTTATAAGACTGATAAGGGTGAAGAAAAGGCAATATTCAACTATTCCCATATTTATAAGCCCTATGTAGTACCCTACGGTGCTGCTGTAAGAGTTTATAATGAAAAGGGCGACGTAAATGTTTACGGTCAGCAGATCACATGGGTAACGGGTATTCATTCCGCTGATACCTCAGCTTCACAGACCAATACTCTTTATCCCCGTTATATACCCGTAAGCAGTGCTGTTGTTACAAGTGATAACACAAGAGGCGAATATCCGTTTTCTCCCTTCTTAAGCCGTGATAACAAGGCATATGCAGGCGGTGTTGAGGTTTCAGGTGCTGCTCCCGTGAAAAAGGGCGGATATAATGCAGTATTCTCCGGAACTGATGCCGATACGGCATATTTCTGGGCAAATCAGCAGGGTGCAGAATTTTCAAGAAGCTACCGTGTAAGAGAATTCTTCTATACCGCAAATACAGATTATACATATCCTGTTGCCTTTGACTATTATAACAATGATACTGTTTCCGCACAGTATGCAATAAGCCAGGTAACACCTACAAAGACAGGCGCAATCACTGTTGATATCAGCCGTTATGATAATCTTAACGAGGTGCCTAACCTTGCTGTAGGTATGATGCTTACAGATGCAGACTACGGTGATGCTCTTTCAGGCTCAACGGCAATCCCCATTTCCCAGTGGTATGTGGGCGATGCCACAGGCAGAACCGTTTATGCTACAGGTGCTTATGATGATTTTAATACATTCAACTCAATAAGAAGCGGTGTCTACGGAAAATTCGGTTTTGAATCAGATGTAAAAACAGCTCCCGAGCGCGGTATTCTTTATGCAGGTGCCTGGATAAAGGACCTTGATGAAACAACCGGAAATAAAACCTATACTCTTAAGTCCTACTATGAATCAAAGGACAGAGAAGGCGACTATCAGGGTGCTTCCGCAAGTATTAACCTCAATGTCAATCAGGTAGACAAGTCAAATCTCCGTGCTGCTGTTGACAGAGCAGTATCAAATTTCGGTGTTCTCGGTGTAAAAGAAAACTGGAATTCTTATTACTATGATGTAAATTATATTGATCCCGATACAGTACCCTTGGTATCTGCATGGAGAAGATTCCAGGCTGCATATATAAATGCCTGCGGAGCTTTAGGCAATGTAGATACCGCACTTCCCGAAACCTATGATGCATATGCGACAGAGCTTAACAGCTCTCTTGATGCACTTCTTGCAGGTAAGGGACTTCGCGTATACTTTGACGTAAACTACGATGATATCGGTGTTAACCTCTGGATAAATCCTGCTGAAAACGGATATTATTCATGGAATGCTTCAGATGAAACAGCAGTTATCAACGGTGTTGTGGACGGTGCCAGCGTTTATTATGCTACCTCTCCCTTCACTCCCGATGCCGATTCTTATACAATAAGCACAGAGCAGCTTTCCGGCTCATTCAGCGGCAGCGGCTGTGTTGTTCTTGATGCTGTCGATGTAAATGATTCAAATGTAAGCCCCAGAAAGAATTTTGACTTCACAGGCTCGAAGCAGCAGGTTGTTTCCTATACCGATACCTTTGCATCAACAGAAGGTCTTAAATTCTGGACCTGGTATAACGATTCTGCAAGTGTACCCGGCACATATGATAATTTTGCGGTAAGAATCAAGATTGAAAAGGGTACCGAAAAAACAGCATATTCTCCTGTCGGTAAAATCGTGACCGGCACAACCTACGGCACACTTCCCGTACCCGTACGTGAGGGCTACACCTTTGCAGGCTGGTATACAGATGAAACACTCACAACTGCAGTCAGTGCAGACGGTGCAGTTCTTGCAAGAATCCTTTATGCAAAATGGACTCCCAATTCATACTCTGTAGCCTACGACAATATGTTCAATATGAACGAATGGGCAACCACAGGCACAGCAATCGGTGCTCTCGGTGCTATTCACGAAGGTAAGGCTCAGTATGATGCCGCAACATCAAGCGTTACAATTACTTCAAATAATATCAAGGGCGAATGCTACACTATCTGGACTACATCTTCATACGGTGTTGAAGTAAAGCCCAACACAGAATACCGCTTCTCCTATACCGTAAGCGGACACAACGGTGTCGGTCAGCATCAGGCATTCATGTTTATTTATGCTGACGGCGAAAATGTCGGCTACGGCGACGGTAAGGGTTGGGCAGATGTGAATAAATACACATCCGGTGACGGAGATTATTATATCGATTTCACCACCGGTGATAAGGCAGATTTCTTCAGAATCCGTCTCGGTACATACAATCCCTCCTCAACAGACCCTGTTACCGTTACATTCTCCGATCTTAAGCTTACAGAAAAAACAGACTATAATCTCGGTCTTAATATCAGCGCAACGGAAAAGGCAGTGGCATTCAATGCCGACGGCTACGGTGAGCTTGCAACAGCAACCCGTGAAGGTTATGTTTTTGACGGCTGGTATACAGCTGACGGCGAGGAAATAACTGCAGATACAGCAGTTAAGAGCAAGAATATACACGTTTATTCTTCATGGATTCCCAATCAGTATTCCGTAGCATTTGACGGCAATACCGGTCTTGGCGGACTCGGTATTGCAAATGCTCAGTATGATACACCCTTTGAGCTTCCCGCAAACTATTTCATAAAGACAGGCTACACCTTTATGGGTTGGGCAACCTCTCCCGACGGTGAAGTACTTTATGCAGACAAGGAGGTTGTTTCAAACCTTACAAGCGAGGTTAACGGCTCCGTTACACTTTATGCAATCTGGGATGCAAATACCTTTACCGTTGAGTTTGACAAAAACGGCGGTGAGGGCGAGATGGCAGATGCCGATATAGTCTATGACAGCGAGGTTACTCTTCCCGAGTGCGGATTTACAAGAACAGGCTACACATTTATAGGCTGGGCTCTTGATAAGGAAGGTACTGATTTTGTTACAGATGCAGAATACGACAATCTCAGAACTGAAAACGGTGAAACAGTAACACTTTATGCAATCTGGAGCGAAAACTCCTATACTCTCAGCTTCGATATGAACGGCGGCGAGGGTGAAAAGATCAATCCTACAGTTTACGGATATGAAACTGAAGTTAAGCTTCCTTATAACGTATTTACGAAAAAGGGTTATGTTCTTTCGGGCTGGTCACTTACAAAGGACGGCGAGCAGGTTTATGCTAACGGCGAAACCGTAAAGCATATCAATCCTGATAAGAACGGCAGTGTTACACTTTACGCAGTATGGACACCTGCGGAATATACCGTAAAATTTGATGCAAACACAGGTACAGGCGATATGGCGGCTCTTTCCATGGTTTATGATACCGAAAAGGCGCTTACAGCCAACAGCTTCAGTAAAACAGGCTACCACTTTATCGGTTGGTCAACTACTGCAGGCGGCAGCGTTGAATATACTGATATGCAGTCTGTAAAGAATCTTACAGATACGAACGGTAAGGAAGTAACTCTTTACGCAGTATGGGAAATCAATACATATACAGTAACCTTCACCTACAGAATTTCTGACGGTACTAAGGTTTCAGTTCCTGTTTCTGTACAGCACGGTGAAGCTGCTGCAGTTCCCTCTGATTTCACTCTTACACCCAAAATGGATACAGTCAGCCACTACGTATTCTCAAAATGGGATAAGGATATTTCAAATATCACATCTGATATTACCGTAAATGCTATGTATCCCGCTGCTTCTGTAGAAGCTCATAATATGGATTCCTCAGTTAAGGATTCAACCTGTGTTCAGGCGGGATATACAAGATATTTCTGCACAGCCTGTGCATATGAATATACAGAAGAAATCAAGATTAAGGATCATGTATGGGATGACGGTAAGGTTTCACTGGAGCCCGGATGTACTTCAGACGGTACTCTGGTTTATACCTGTGAAAACGGATGCGGCACCACCAAGGCAGAGGCAATTGCTCCTCTCGGACACGAGTTTACTGCTTTCCCCGCAAAGGAAGCTTCCTGTAAGGAAGAGGGTAATATTGCTCATAAGCATTGCGAACGCTGTGAACAGTGCTTTGCAAACGATGCCCTTACCACTGCTCCCGATTCAGAGGCTCTGACCGATGAACAGGTTAAGATTGAAAAGCTTCCCCATACTCCCGGTGATGAGGCAACCTGTGATACAGCTCAGAAATGTACCGTATGCTCAGAAGTATTGGTTGCTGCTCTCGGTCATACCGAGGTTTATGAATACATAACAGATGATGCAACATGTACTAAGGTCGGAACATTTACAGAGAAGATAGTATGCTCTGTCTGCGGCAAAACCGTTTCTGAAACTGTAAAGACAGGCACAGTTCCTCACACTTATGAAAGCGAAGTAAAAGAACCCACATGTACCGAAGCCGGCTACACGACCTATACATGTGCTGTCTGCGGTGATGCTTATATTGATAACAGAGTTTCCGCAAACGGTCACACAGAGGGTGAGTGGAAGGTAACAACTGCTCCTACATGTACCGAAATCGGTACAGAAACAAACTACTGCGCAGTCTGCGGCGTGGGCTGGACCACAAGAGATGTGGATGCTGAAGGCCATGACTCAGGCGAATGGAAGGTAACAACTCCTGCAGAATGTGAAAAATGGGGTGTTGAATCTCTTTGCTGTACAAAGTGCGGTTCAATAATAACAACAAGAGGTATTTCTCCCAAGGGACACGGTACAACAAGAGAAGAAGTTACTGTTGAGCCCGGCTGCGAATCGGCAGGCAGACTTTCAAAGATATGTAATGACTGTAATAAAGAGCTGAGCTTCACGGTTATTCCCGAAGCAGGACACAGCCCCGATGCTCCCGCTTCCTGTGAACACGACAGCATATGTGAAAACTGCGGTATTCTTCTTGAAGCTAAGTTCGGTCATAGCTGGGATGAAGGTAAGGTAACAAAAGAGCCCACCGAAACAGAAGAGGGCGAAAAAACATATACATGTAAGAACGATGCTTCTCACACATATACGGAAGCTATCCCCGTAAGAGTTGTTATTACTGTTCCCGAGGTTACCGATTTCAGAGCTCCAAAAAGCGGATATATCGGAAATATCCATAATATGATTACCGTGGAAGAAGGTCTCAGTTATAACGTAAGCGTTGCTGACGAAACAGTAATTTATATGGATGAAAACGGCAATATGACAGCACTTAAGGACGGTGCGACAGATATTACCGTAACCACAGGCGACGGTAAGTTTACAAAGACTTTCACATTCACGGTGAAAACCCTTAAGGAAGTTAAGTTTGACGTAAGAGGAACTGTTACCACAGTGGATGCCTATATCGGTGATACAGTAACTGCTCCCGAGGTAAATTCCTTTGTTCAGGGCGGATTTACATATCGCTTCAAGGCATGGACCGTAGACGGCAAAGAAACTGATGACCTTACAGTAACAGGTGATATGACCTTTGTTGCCGTATACACCTCTTCCTGTGACTACTCTCAGCTTGATAAGCTTACAGAAACCTTCAATAAGGCTCTTGACGGAAGCTATAACAATGAAGACAAAATCAAGATTTATAAGTCTGAAATTGAAACAGCAAAGGCAAGAATTGAAGAATTCAAGGAAGGCAGAGATACAAGAGATGCTTCCGAGCAGCCTGTAATCGATGCAGTATGCAATGAGCTTTCAGGTCTTATTTCAAAGCTCTATCCCGATGACCAGGGACGTCTGTTTATCGTAGGCGACAACACAGTCTCTCTCGGCAGTGTAACAGAAATCAGAGCATTCCTCAGTCCTCTTAATACTCTTATTACAGACGGTATCTGGACTTCATCCGATGAAACAATAGGCTTCTTTGTAAACGGTAAGTTCCACGCTGTAAAGGCAGGTACTGTAACCGTTACCGTTGCCAGCGGCTCAAGAACCGCTTCAAAGGAAATTACTGTTGAAGGCGGTTCAGCTGCAAGAGTAATTATGTTTGATACACTTGTTTCAAATGTAAACTACATTGTTGAAGGCTCATATATCATCAGAGAAACAACCAATATGTTCTGGGCTCCCGACGCACCTATTCACTTCAGACTCATCACCGACGGTACATTTGAAGAATATGTGCTTTATATGAATGATGAGGTTGTATATCCCGATGTAAACGGTGTTTATACAATTCCTGCAAATTCAGGTGACGTTCACGTAAGAGCAGACGGTCTTATAAATGACTTCGACCAGGACGGACATAAGCTTTCATTCTGGGAAATGATAATTGCATTCTTCAACAGAATTGCAGAATTCTTCCGCAGTCTTTTCGGAATGAACTAAAATTAAATCAGATTCAGGATAAATTCCTTCCTGAAATAATTCAGGCACAAAGCTGTGACAAAAGCAGCTTTGTGCCTGTTGTTTTGTTTAGATACAGGTGCTTCGCACGTTCCCTGCAAAGAAGAGGTTTATTCTGATATTAAAAAAGCACCGTCAGGTAGGCTCAAAAAGCTTTCTTGACGGTGCTTTGTTTAATTGAAATATGAAACTATAAGACGTATCAGGGCGAGAATTATTATGTGTCCCGGATAGAAGGCATAGAAGAAATATCTGTTTATCTTAAAGCCCTTTTGTCCGTTGTAGAAAATGAGTATAACCGCTGAAATTACCGCGAAAATCTGAGTGGGTGCAATTGCTATATAGGGGAAACGGGGGAGGATCACAACTACGGTTAAAAGTGTGATAAGAATATATCCGATGCATTTTACAGATTTCGGATAATCCGAAATAACATAGAACAGCGTAATTACGATAACTCCCGTAAAGCCGTAGTCTGTGCTCATAAGCATTGCAGCAGAGGCAATAATGAGGGTTGTGAAAATGCCGAGATACGTAAGCTTCTTTTCCTTGAAAAGACGGATAAGATAAACGGAAACAAGACCTGCCAGAAGTGTGAAGTATACATTCTGCTTGGAAAAATCAAGAAATCCCGAGCCGAAAGCCATATCAAAGGGAATTTCCGAAATGAAGGCAAAGAGAAGAAGACGCAGGGCATATTTTTTTATATCTCTTGTATGCCGTGCCCCCTCGGCTATCATAAAGGCAAATAAAGGAAATGCAATACGTCCTATATTTCTTAACACAGAGGGGTCGGGGGAAATCATCACTACCGCTGTGTGGTCAATAAGCATTGCCGTGATTGCAATTATTTTTAATACCGAGGATGAAAGCCCTCGTGAATAGCCTGTTTTTTCAGGCAAACTGTTTGTATCAGCCATTGTTCACCGCCGTATTTTCTTCAGCCTCCTGAAGTCTTCTCTGACGTGCCTCTTCAACCTTCTTTGTTATGTCTTCCATATATTCACCGTGAAGCCTGAATTTTGTGCTGAATACAATAATTGAAAGCAGGAAGAAGATGGGGGGAATTATATACATAATGGCAGATATTGCATTTTTGACATTTTTGGGATATACAATAACTCCGTTTGCATCAGGCTTGTAGGAATCGTAATTGACAATACCGAGTGCTGAGTAAAGCATAACCGTCTGAACGGTGTATGCCATTTTCTGCAGAAAGCCTTTCATTGAGAATGTGACAGATTCACGGCGGACACCCATTTTTACTTCACCGTAGTCAACTACATCTGCAAGGAATACGGTCTGAGAAATAAACATTGATGCAGTGCCTATCTGAGTGATGAGATAGAAAACATTGAGCATAGGGAAGCTTGAGAGGAACTGACCCGAAACGAGCATTCCGATATAGCCGAGAAGTGCTGTGGAAAGGGAGAACTGATAAGTTCTTCTGCGGGAGGTAAACTTCATCATCACGGGAATTACACCAAGTCCCAGAATTGAGCCTACAGTACCGAAAAGGCTGAAGGTTGACTGCATTTTTGTGTTTTCCATAACAACGGAGAAGAAGTGGTCAACAACACCTGTTGTTGTATAGAAGCCTGCATTTGAAAGCATTGCAAAGAGCATAAACACTCTCAGCTGGTCATTTTCTTTAATAACAGAAAATATCTTTCTGAAGGAGAATTTTTCGTTTGGAATTACGGTTACATTTTCCTTTACCTTGCTCATGGAAAGCACGGAGAAGAAAACGAGACATACGCTGCATATAAGTGTGGTTACTGTGTAGCCGTTCGCTGTCCACATAACACTTTCGCTGCCGTCGGGCATCTTAACTACGTTACCGAGGGCATTGAGGATTATGGGAGAGCCTATCTGTACAATGCCCTGACCGAGTCCCGAAAATGCACGGGCAATGGTGGCAAGTATGCTTCTTTCAGCCGGGTCTGTGGTGAATGAGGGCACCATTGACCAATAGGGGATATCTGCAGTTGTATTTGTCATTCCCCAGAATATGTACATTATTGAAATATATACATAAAGCCATATTGAGGGATTTTCCGCATTAAAGCCGGGATTAAAGAATAATAAGAAAAGAATCACAGCATTCATAACCGAGCCTATGATGACCCAGGGACGGTATCTGCCGAATTTTGTGTTGGTGTTATCAACAATGCTGCCCATCATAGGGTCGTTTACTCCGTCCCATATACGTGCAGCAGCTGTGAGTCCAAGGAGAAACTCAGGCTTCAGATGAAGTATGTCTGTAAGGTATCTTGAAAGCCTGCCGTTGAACATACCGTAGCTCAGGTCAAGACCTATAGCACCTGTGCCGTACCATACCTTATCTGTAAACTGTTTTACTTTACTGTTCATATAAAAACCTCCGCAAATTACAATTTAAAAAAGTGAGAGATGTTCAAAAATACCAATTCTTTTGATGTGTGTTGCATATTTATCCTGTAGGGGACGACGACCTCGGCGTCCCGTTCTGCCTCAAAAATATAAATGCTTATATCACCAACAAATATCCTCACAATCAGCCTCTTTCTGTTTTGTTGCAAGTAATTTTTGTTGTGATATGTTGGTGCTTCGCACGTTCCTATACCGGGACGCCGAGGCGTCGTCCCCTACAAAGAAGAGATATATTTTGATGTTCTCGGGAAATTATATCAGAAGAACCAATCATAAGCTGTCGGGTAATTTATGTGCTTATTATATAATACTTCCCGATAAAGGGTCAATAGGAGAAGCGTAAAAATATTGGTTAATAAATTGTTAATAAATTTAACAAAAAATTAACTTTTGCAAATATGAACACTTATTGAATATTGTGTTAAATAGTGATATAGTATAATGGCATATGTATCTTTATATTTAAACAAGGGAGGTCAGCTTGTAAAGTATAAAGGTTTACATATCCGAAAAACAGTTTATACACACTTTCCGGGAAAACCCGGGCAAAACAACACGGGTTTCCCGTTTATGTGAGGCAGACAAGCTGTCTGCTTTGCAATATGTCATAAAAGGAGATGGATTTTTTTAATGACGAAATTACGACTTAAAAAAGCATTATCAGTTTTCCTTTCATTGCTTATGATAATGTCATGCTGGGTATGGGTAGCCCCCGAAGAACACACCCACGCCCACGCTGCAGAAGCAATCAAGGATAAATACCTTTTTGCTTATTTCACAGGTAATTCCAGTGACGGACAAACTGTACATCTCGCTGTTTCAGAGGACGGTCTTCATTATACTGCCCTTCGTAACAACGAGCCTGTAATTATTCCGTCAAAGGGCACAGGTGCAGTCCGTGACCCTTACATCTGGTATAACGAACAGGACAACTATTATTATCTTATATGTACAGATATGGACTCTGCTGATAATCAGTGGTGGGATAACTGTAACGGTTTTCTGATGTGGCGTTCCAAGGACCTTGTCCATTGGTATGATGAAACATTTATTGATGTTTATGATATGCTGCAGAGATTCAATCAGAAGGTCGGTATCGTTCACAGAGCATGGGCTCCTCAGCTTCTGTGGGACGGTCAGTCTTATATAGTTTATTTCTCTATTGATACCGATAACGTAAACTATCCTGCCGATCAGCTTTCTATCGTATATCTTAAAACAACAGATCTTATGGATCTTGATCAGTACTATGAATACGGCGGTATTTTCTATCCCGGATTTGACGTTAACGATGCGGATATTATTCAGCATCCCACTAACGGCAAGTGGTACTTATTCTATAAGCCTGAGGCTACTACGGATTATCCTACCACCAAGATCAATATGATGGTATCCGATAATGCTACAGGTCCTTACACCTCTGCTGATCCCAATAACAGCCGTGGTCTTGATATCTATTTAACGGATAGTACAAATCCCGTTACAGAAGCTTTGGAAGGTCCTAACGGCTATTTTGACAATGAGGGCAATTTTGTCATGTATGCTGATGCATACGGACACGGTTCGGCATACTTCTATATTGCTAAAACACCTGCAACAGGTGACTTTAAGACATGGACGGTTTACGGCGAATCTGCTCATAACATCAACAGCCTTTCTCCCCGTCACGGTTCAGTTGTAAAAATTTCATCGGAAGAATATAACCGTCTGCTTAATAATGCATACGGTATAACCTCTTCATCCTTCCCTGCAACTGAAACACTTGATGATCATCTTGTGGGAAGATATTTCACAACCACCGATGCTACATATAATGCCGCTAACGGAAAGAATGATTTAACTGTCGTAAACGGCATGTCTATGAATGGCGACTATATGTTTGATCAGATCGGTTATTATGCTCATTTTAACGGTTCAAACTATGCCAAAATCAATCTGAATTCGCTTGTGCCCGGCGGCTTGAATTATGACGACGGTTTCACAATTACCTTTACTGCTCTTATTTACGGAAATGCGGATTCAAGATTTTATGCATTAACAAACGGCTCAAATACTACAA
Source organism: Acutalibacteraceae bacterium (assembly GCA_045536195.1). GTDB lineage: Bacteria > Bacillota > Clostridia > Oscillospirales > Acutalibacteraceae > RUG806. The sequence continues at coordinate 1,697 of JAZSNB010000037.1, read as the reverse complement.
ACTTTGCTGTTAACGGTAATGCGAGCGGTGCTTATGTTGTTAATAACAACGGTACTCAAAAGGTGCATACTACAACTACTAATCTTGCGGACGCTACTCTTCATGATTTTGTTGTAAGCTATGCCAACGGTAATATAATCGTATACAAAGACGGTGAGCTTCTTCTTAAGAAAAACCGTTTTAATGACGGTGTAATGACCGAAGCATGGTATGATGCTCTCAGTGACGGTACACTCTATATCGGTGCATTAGCAGATAATTCCGGTTTGTTAAACGGCGGCCTCGCAGATTTCTGTATCTATGACTGCTCTATGTCCTATTCTGATATTGCAACAATTCAGACCGAGCAGGATATCGAAGCAGGACTTACCGGTTCTGCTGTCAGCGGATATAATGGATTTACAAATGCATATCCGAGATTTGAACATGAAGACAGCGGAAATCCCACAAGTACATCCCATTATGCCAATATGCTTTATTGGCAGTCAATGCCTAATATGCCCGAAGGCACAGGTGAAGATAACAACCCCGACAGCGGCACGTACAGCTCTATGGCGGCTACTGCAGCTCAGAGTCAGTACACAAACGTAGGTATTTATTATTCCAATAATACTGTTTTGTATGTTGATGGGATTACTACACCTAAAATGCCTGTTATGTTAGGTGCAAGACTTAATAAGAATTCCTATGATTCTTCAATGATAACTGCATATCCTTCAGCATCTGCAAGCAGTACTGGAGATAATACCAATTTCTATCTTATGCAGAATTGGTACGGATATGATACCAGAGCTAACTATCCGTATACTATGAGTAATCCTCAAAGCTCTACCATCGGTCATAATTCATCTACGAGGCTCAGTGCTGACCAGGATGATGCTAATAGCCAAGGTAATAGAGAAATTCGTTATTATGCAAATGTCCTTGCGCTCAATACCAATAATGTGACATTTAACACATACGGGTACAATAAGTATAATCCTTCCTGGTATTGGGAAGCTTCAACTTCAGGAAGCAACTCATCTTCCGGAAATGCAAGCAATAACGAGGGTACTCCTAACCATAACATCTGGGTAGTTGACCTCAGAGCATATGCTGCTGCAAAGAATGAAATTGCAGAAAACTATAATTCTATAGTAAAGAATTCTAACTACTGTCCTGCAACAATTGAAGCTTATAAGGCTGTTGTAGATCAGATTATGGCTTTCAATGCCGGCAGCTACAATTATGCAGGCGGTGTTGAAGCAGCTGTTAAGGCTTGCTCAACAGATGCTCAGAAGCTTGTTAGTGATTACAATAAGGCAAAAGCAAATCTCGGTGCTTGTAAGACTCTTACAATCCCCGGCAGAGATGCCTCTTGTGCTGCTCCCGGACTGACTTCTGGCAGCTATTGCGAATACTGCGGTGAGATTTATGCTGAGCAGACTGTAACAGAAAAGCTTCCTCACACATTCGGCAATCAGTTTACAGAAAACGGTGTTGATTATTACGTACAGTGTTCTGTCTGCGGTCTTAAGCTCCTTGTTAAGCAGAATGAAGTAAGATTTGAAAATATCTTCTCTCTTAATAAGTGGTTTGAGACAGACAGTAAAAATCCCAATTCAGGTACAATTACTGTTGACTTTGTAAAGGATACTATTACATTTGTTAACGGTTCTACTACAACAGAATCTGTTTCAGCGGCTTCGGGTAACGTT
>JAZSNB010000148.1:0-20847 GCA_045536195.1 Acutalibacteraceae bacterium | reverse complement strand
TTCTGCTCTTGCAGCAGTAAAATACTGCGGCTGATAAGACAACAAAAAAGGCTTTTTACTAAGAAAAAATCATACGATCAGTCTCCCTGCAGCCTCCGATTCCGGGGGCTGTATGTGTTTTTTGATATAATCAGAATTTTTCTCTGATGAAAGCAATTTCCCATATATTAAGAAGCGTAAATCTCTGTTTTCCTCTGCATTCAGGACGCCTTGTCTATGCTCCCGCTTCAGCCTTCTTCACCACCTCCCACTGTCCCGTTTCACGGTTTCGCTTTTTCACAGGGGGCACACATCTGCGGGCAAGCATTTCTGCCCTTTTTATGTCATATGAAGCCGTGGGGTCAGGCTCAACATCTTCATTTTTTACTCTGTTGAGATCACGGTAGCTGCCGGCACCCCCGGAACTTGCCGTTTTGCCCGTTTTTTCCAGCAGGTAATCGTTATACCACGACAGTATAACGGCATAGTGATTGGGATATTTTTTCGAAGGGTTTGATGCAAGATAGGCAGAAAGCTTTGATATAAAAATCCCCGCTTCGGAAAACTGGTTCATAAGAGAAGCATATTCATCCTTCGTAAGAAATACATTATTGAACTCTCCGTAGGCAGACTTTGTTTTAACAGCTTCTGCGGAGGATTTTTTATTTATTTCCGCTTCTTCCCTTCTTTTTCCCGGCATATTTATGCCGGTTTCGTTCTGAGCTGCGGTGTGTGAAGAAGTCTGCCGCGGCTCATATCTTTTCTCAGACTTATAAAAGATTTCCTCTTCCTTACCGTCACCGACGGTATTTTCATCCGCAAAAACACCTTCACTATACCGATTTTTTTCTTCCCCTCTTTCCCTTTCTTTCTTCTTACGGGGGAAAGAAAAATCTGCATTCAGAATTTTAATCAGCGTGTATCTGTTTTTTATGTTCCGGAATTCTATAAGACCGTCGCGCTCCATTCTTTTAAGAATCGTGAGAGCTCTTCTTTTTTCCGTGCCGAAAAGCTCAGCCACCTCATTTTTCTTAAGAAGCACCTCGTCAACGCCCACATCAATGCCGTCATATGTATAAGGCTGAAAACGGACCGAAAGCACAAGCCCCATCCACGCTTTAAGAAGTGACGCATCCTTGTAATAAGGGGTGTTCAATATATTTCTCGAAACCTTCACAAAATAATCCCTAAGCATAATTTTTCCTCCCTGATAAGCTTTCAGACAGAAGTTTATCAGAAACAGATTTTTTTCTCTCCCTCAAAAAGGGGGTTTTTGAAAAAAATATTTTTTTCTTAAAAAATTTTTTTTTAACATTCTCTCATTCTTTAAAACATTCTTTTCATTCTCTTATATATAATTGTTTGTACACCTCACATAGAAAAGACAAGCTTTGCACTTCTTCTTTACATCTGTCTTACAGCTTTGTAACACCGAAATACATACTTTGTATTTCTGACAAGCCGCCGACCCTTGAAAAATAAGGCTTTACACGATTTCGGAAATACAAACTCTGTAACACGGAAATTACAGCCTTGTACAAGAAAAATCAGACAAACTGCAAACTATGTTACATTACCCCGCGGTAAAACCTGTTTTACAGATATAATTCTTTATTATTTATAATTAAAGCATAAACTCTCACGGAGATGATATTTATGAAAAAATCAGAAAATAAATCAACAGTGATATTTGCAGTAATTCTTGCACTTATTCTCATTTCCGGTGCGGTTGCAGGACTTATAACAGGTATGCTTATAGCAAAAAATAACACCGGCACAGGGGAAAAGCTTCCTGTTTCCGATGTTTTCTCTGAGGTAATAAAGGACGGAAATATAAGCTATTGCTACCACATCCCTCAGATAGAAAGCGATGCAGAGGGTATAGATGAGGTAAATAAAAATATATACGACACTCTTTATCAGGTATATTCCGAGGGTGTGACCGTAAGCAAAAAGAATAACGGCTTTCCCGTTCTCGGCAGTATGATTTATACCTGTAATACTAAGGACAGCGTTGTGTCAATTATTGTTCAGACACAGGATGCACGCACACTTGAGTATAATTATTACACCTTCAATGTTGATACAGAAAAGGGCTGCACATTATCAACAGAGGATATGTGTGAGCTTTTCGGCACTGAAATAAATGCCTTCAATACAAAAATCAGAACAGCCGTCAAGGAATATTCCGACAGAGAAAAGGTAAATTACCCTGAAGCCGAAATAAATAAATACATCGAGCCTATAATCACAAAAACTCTTTCAAAGGAATATATTGATACGGCATCTCCCTACATCAGCCGTGACGGTAAGCTTTTTGCGGTTGTGAGTCTCTTTTCTTCAGGCGGCAAGGACACCTATCCTCATATGATGAATCTTGATACGGCAATCCCGGAGGAGGAGCTTCCCGTATGCACCGCTCACGATTCACTTACCGAGGCTATAACAAACGCTGCCGCTCCCGTTATCACTCCCGAGCCCGAGGTTTCTTATGTATATGTAGAAGCCGAAACAAAGAAAGAGCCTGAAAAAGAGACTGAAAAAGAAACCGAAAAGAAAGAAGAAGTCACCACCAAAAAAACAACCGCCCCCGCATCCTCAGACGTGCTCACAAAAGAAATCCTTATGAGCCACAGCTGGTATATAACAATGCAGTGGTCAGTTGAACACATATTCCTTGAAGACGGAACCTATGAATACTACGGAGCATCATACGGCACAGGCACTTATTCAATAGAAGGAAACATTCTTCACCTTGATAAATACGATTTGGTATATACATCAATTGCGGAAAGCGAAGATGTAAGAAACGATGATTATTTTATGTCTTTTGCAAAAAACCAAAACGTGGGTGAAAATGAAAAAATCCTGTATACCCTCAATAAAAATACCCCTATGTGGCTTATTGATGCAACAAACAGATTTGAAGCAGACAGAAACTATAGCTTTTACAGAAACTTTGCTCTTGATAATTATGAGAGCAAATGGCATAACAATTATGAAGATTATTTATATGCCGAGTTTGCTATGATTGATATTGACGATGACGGCACTGAAGAGCTGATTGTTCACGAAGGAACCTGTGAAGCTGACCGTAAATATCATTTTTACACGGTAAAAAATAAAGAAGTGGTATATCTCGGTTCGCTGGGTGCATGGCATGCTTCTCTCTCAGAAAATGACGGTTATCTCACAAAGTCCGACGGAATGGGAGGAGAAGGAATATATTACAAAGTAGAAATAGAAAACGGAAAAATCACGGAAAATGAAGAAGGATCCTTTTCTTTCCCTCCGACTCCCGATTTTGGTGATTCTATAACCTTTTTCCCGACAATGTACTGATTAATTCTTTAAGGAGATAAAAATGCTTACCTCAAAAACTAAAATTATAATTGCTGTTATCTTTGCTGTTATTTTCATTACAGGAATCGGTGCAGGGGTGCTTGCAGGAACTCTGATGAGAAGAAGCTCACCCGACAACGGAAATAAGGATACTGCGCTTCACAATACAATTGAATCTGATGAAGCCTCTCAGGAAACACTTCCCGCGGAATACCCCGATAACAATGCAGATAATAAACCTGCCGTGAATGTATCTCCCGAGAATGTTACTCTCGGCAGGGAGAACCCCGAAAACGAAGAAAAGGCAACCGGAAATTCAGAAAATGAAAGCATTCCCGCGGATTCTTCCGCTCTTGTAACGGATGCTTTGCGTGAGACTATTCCCGGAGAATACGGGGAACGCACCTATGCCATACCGAAAATCAATTCCGACAAACAGGGCGTGGAAGAGTTCAACAAAAAAATGTATGACGAGCTTTATGCCGTCTGCAATAAAACCTCATCCGCCTCTCCCTCAGGCAGCAGCCGTCTTATTTCAGGAATGGAATATCACTGGGAGCACAGCGGAGATATAGTTTCAATAATTGTTATAACAAACAATTCAGAGTTTTTTTATCCCGAATACTATGTGTATAATTTCTCTTTAGAACAAGGAAAAGAGCTAGGCAAGGATGAAGTAATTGCCGAAGCAGGCTACACAAATGAGCTCTTCAACGAAAAGCTCAGAGAAACCGTAAGAAAGGTATCCGATGATTTTCTTTCCGCCGATCCCGACAGACCTGACACAGCTGATTATTACAACACCGCCATATCAGACACGCTGAAGGACAGCTGTATAAACGAAGCAATGCCCTTCTTCAACAGCCATGGAGAGCTTTGCGCCACTGCAAAAATATTCTCCTTCGGCGGTGCGGGTATGTATATCCATACGGTAAACATATCACTTGCCTCCGACTGCTGCTACGGCTCCTGCATAAATAACCCTTGATTAACACTATCCGGGGAAATAATATTGAAACTCCTCCGGATATGTGGTAAATTAAAAGTAACACAAAAACCGGGGGGATTTTTGTATGAAAAATAAAATAACCGACAACAGAAAAGCTCTTATTGCTCTTATTCTTGTAATGGTGATAATCTGCGGTTTTCTTGCAGGTGCAATCTTTGCTCTTGTAAAAGGAAATCTGCCCTTTTCGGATGAGGAGCTTGTCACCGATGCATTCACGGAAATGAAAAAAGACGGCGACACGGAATTCTGCTTCCACATCCCGAAGATAAACAAACAATCGGATAAAATTGATGAAATCAATAAAGAGATTTATGATACCCTCTATCAAAAATATTCAGCTGATGACAGAAACTCAATGCACTATGAATGGGCAACAAAGGACAACACTCTTTCTATCGTTGTTGAAACAGAGAATATTGACGAGCAAAAACCGGATTTCTTTGTATTCAATGTTGATATAACGGAAGAAGAAACTCTTTCAGTATCAGATATGTGCACAGTTTTCGGTCTCAGCGAGGATGAGTTTTATAACAAATCCAGAGATGCAGTCGAAAAATATTCCGAGCGTGAAAAACAGTATTTTTCGCAGGAAGATCAAAAGGCTTATATAAACGAGATAATTGACTCCACTCTTTCAGACAGCAATATAAAGGAAGCACTTCCCTTTATTGATGAAAACGAGAAGCTATGCATAATTGTTCCCGCATTCACTCCCGGCACAAAAGACACCTATCTTCATATGATAGAATTCGACACCGGTGCGGAAAAGCAAAGCATTTCCTGCACAACGAATCATGATGAAATAACACAATCCGTAGCAGTGTCTGATATTGAAGAACCCTCTTACACCGAAGAAGCTTCCGACTTTGTTGCAGATATTGATTATGATAATCTTGTTTCAGATGCCTATGTAGCACCTATTGAAGATACAACAACCTGTTATCATATTCCTGAAATCAATATTGATCATCCCAAAATTGATGCAATCAACAAAAAGATTTATGATACAGTAACAGATGAAATTGACATAGCTTATGATTATCTTCCCGGCAAGCCTTGTGTTTATTTTAATGAAGTAACCTATCATTGGGCTGTAAAAAATGATGTTCTTTCAATAATTGTACTTAAAGATCGGCAATTTGAAGGTCCGTTCCGTGAATTTTTTGCTTTTAATATTTCTCTCAAAACAGGTTCACAGCTTTCTGTGGATGAAATGTATTCATGCCTTGGTCTGAATAAAAAAAATATCACAGCAGACGTACAAAAGCATGTAATTGCTTATGCAGAAAAAATGAAAACAGAATTAGGCCGCCCGATTGAGGGATATGAAAGCAGATATGCTTCTCTCACCTCAATTGAGGAAATAAACAATGATATGCTGTGCTTTTCTTCCGAAAGCAATAATTATATTCTTGTTACATATCCTCTGCCGGATGATCACAGAATATCACACAGCCTACTGAATCTGAAAACATTTGAGGACGTCAGAGAATGTGAGCCTGATCTGTTCAGCTGCTCAGGTCCGCACATAAAAACTGAGCCTCAGGAACCTTCAAATGATGAATGGAAGGACATTCTTACAAAATACTATTGGGACGGTTCAATTCAGTCAACAAACATATACAGCTTTTCGGAAGACGGAAAATATGACGAATATTTCTGTATGAAAAGAAAGAATTTCACGGCTGATGACCTTGAATATGTGACATCGGGAAGCTATGAAATCAAAGACAATAAGCTCTTTTTATATGAAGAATCATATGATGCCACAGGATTTTATAAAGAGCTTCAGTGGGTGGCATCTGACAGCGATGTAATTGCAGATTTATTTGTTAAAGACCAGTGCTCCGGGGTTGACTATTGCTTCTATGAAATCAACTGGGACGGCCTGCCGCCTTATGTAAACAATGCCCGTTATCTGATGAATACGGAAATACCGGTCGGTAAAGAATCAGAAGACAAACCTGATTCATCCGGTGAAGCTGAGATTTATACCGATTTTCTTCAGAACAGCGGGTACAGCCAATTCCTGGCATATGAAAGCTGTACAAATCCTGACAATCTTTATGTGCATTCTCTGCTTTATGATTTCGATTCCGACGGTACAAAAGAGCTGTTCCTGACTGTTCAGGATAAAAACCGTTTGGACAGAGAGGGGCAGGCCCTGTATACTATCCGAAACGGTAAGGTTGAAACTCTTCTTCTCGAAAACAAAGAGTTTGCATCTATGGGATATACAAGACTGAATCTTAAATATGACAGCACAAAGCAAATGCCTGTTATTGAAAAATTCTGCATAGGAAAAGATTCAAGCGCAGCAACATTTTCTATCGTAACAAGAGATGTTTTCACTGCAGAAAACAGCTTTTCCGAGCCTGTGGTAAACTATAAATCCACGTGGCTGCAGCTTAATAACAGCTATTACACAGAGGATATTGCAGAGATAAAAGCACAGACAGATCTCTATTATATAGGTGAAACTCATTTTGAATTCTATAAGATAGACGGTGAATTTGTGGAGAAATCCGAGTATGAAAAGTATGACAGCCGTTATACCGATTCACTCCCCTCCGAGCTCACCTTAAAAGACGGCACATACAAAATACCCATAAAATAAAATTTCACCGCCTCGGGGATGTTCTCCGGGGCGGTGCTTCATATTGATTTGATTTATTTATGATAGAGCTTCTTTGTGTGACTCTTGGGTTCACAGGTCATATTGATACCCAGCTTCTTGAAGGTCTGCGTATCAACGCTTGAAAGCATTACGGATGAATGAGCCTCAAGTCCCTTGAGTTTGGGAAGCTGCTCGAGAGCCTTCTTGGCAACGGGATTTGTTGCGGCACAGATTGAAAGGGCAATAAGCACCTCATCCACGTGAAGACGGGGATTTATACTTCCCATACAATCAGTTTTGAGCTTCTGAATGGGCTCAATAATTGCGGGAGAGAGAAGAAGTATTTCATCGGGAATATTTGCAAGCCTTTTGATAACATTTATAAGCATTGCAGAGGATGCACCGAGAAGCTCTGAGGTCTTACCTGTAATTATTGTTCCGTCTGCCATCTGCAGAGCAGCTGCTGTATCATTGGTTTCCTCTGCCTTTTTAAGGGCAGCGCCCACGGCAGGTCTGTCTTCAGTGGAAATACCCAGCTGATTCATAAGAATTTCAATTCTGTGAACCACTGCAGTGTCCCCCAGCCCCTGACGGGCAAGACAGGCAGCCTCATAATATCTTCTTATAACCTCCTGCTTTGAGGCATCGCACACGGCTTCGTCATCAAAAATACAGTTACCCACCATATTTACACCCATATCCGTGGGAGATTTATAGATGCATTCTCCTGAAATTTTGGTAAGTATGGTATTGAGAACAGGGAAAATTTCCACGTCTCTGTTATAGTTTACTGTTGTGACACCGTATGCCTCAAGATGGAAGGGGTCAATCATATTAACGTCATTAAGGTCGGCAGTTGCAGCTTCATATGCCACATTTACGGGATGCTTGAGAGGAAGATTCCATATGGGGAAGGTTTCAAACTTTGCATAGCCCGCCTTCTGACCTCTTTTATACTCGTGATAAAGCTGAGAAAGGCAGACAGCCATTTTTCCCGAGCCGGGACCGGGAGCGGTAACCACAACAAGTGAACGCTCAGTCTGAATAAACTCGTTTCTGCCGTAGCCGTCATCACTTACAATAAGGGGAATATTTGCGGGATAATCGGGAATAAGATAGTGCCTGTAAACCTTCATACCCAGCTTTTCAAGTCTTCTCTGAAAGCTTATAGCTGCAGGCTGCTCGGCAAACTGAGTGATACAGATGCTGCCCACAAAAATACCTATGGCTCTGAAGGCGTCGATAAGACGAAGGCAATCCGAATCGTATGTAATACCGAGGTCGCCTCTTCTTTTATTCTTTTCAATTGCATCTGCAGAAATAACAATAACCATTTCAGCCTGATCTCTCAGCTCATACAGCATTCTGATCTTGCTGTCTGGCTGAAAACCCGGAAGCACACGGGAGGCATGGAAATCATCAAAAAGCTTTCCTCCGAATTCAAGATAAAGCTTTCCTCCGAATTGTGCAATACGCTCCTGAATACATTCGGACTGCATATGAAGGTATTTGTCGTTATCAAAACCTGTCTTTGCCATAATAACACCCCTGAAATTAACAACATACTAACTATTATAACATAAAAACAAAAAAAGTCCACAACAAATCTGATTTTTCCTTTTGATGAAATTACCCGGGAACCGCAAAATCATCCCCTACAGTATAAAGAGGCAACAAAAATAAAAATGTTTATATCACCTGCAAATATCCTCATAACCAGCCTCTTTTTGTTCTGTTACAGGCAATTTTCAGTGCGATTTAGGTGCTTCGCACGTTCCTTATTCCGGGACGCCGAGTCGTCGTCCCCTACAAAGAGAAGATCAATTTTGTGGTTCTTGAGGGAATTTATCAGAACGATAAATTATGATTTATTGCTCCGATGCGATTTTTATTAATACCTTCACCATTGTTTCCAGGCTTTCGGTGGAGATAAATTCTCTCACGCTGTGGAAATTTTCGCCCCCTGTGGAAAGGTTGGGGCAAGGAAGACCTTCATAGGAAAGTCTTGCTCCGTCCGTGCCGCCTCTTATGGGCACACATTCGGGAGTAACTCCGCAGTCAAGGAAGGCTTTTTTTGCATTATCAATAAGGTACATAAAGGGCTCTATTTTTTCCTTCATATTATAATAGCTGTCCTTTATCTCTGCGGTGAATGTGCCTTCGCCGTGAACGGAATTGAGATATTCCGTAAGACGGAGGATAAAATTCTTCTTTTCTTCAAATTTTTCTCTGTCGTGGTCGCGGATTATCATTCTGATTTCGCCTGAGGTTTCATCTGCACTGATATCATGAATGTGATAAAAGCCCTCGTAGCCCTCTGTGCAGGCGGGAATTTCGTTTGACGGCATCATTGAAATGAATTCATTTACATACAAAACCGCATTTTTCATCTTGTTTTTAGCAGAGCCCGGATGAATGATAACTCCCTTTACCTTTACCGTTGCGCTTGCCGCATTGAAGTTTTCATATTCGATTTCTCCCAGTGCACCGCCGTCCACGGTATAAGCCTCTTTTGCACAGAAGCGTTCATAGTCAAAATAATCCGCACCTCTTCCTATTTCCTCATCGGGGGTGAAGCACACCGCTACGGTTTTACGGGGAATTTCAGGATGGCTTATAAGATATTCACAGGCAGAAACAATTTGGGCAACCCCTGCCTTATCATCAGCACCTAAAAGCGTTTTTCCGTCGGTAACAATAAGATGCTGCCCCTTATATTTTTCAATAAAGGAATAGTCCTTCACGGTGGTAAAAATCCCCTGAGAAAGCTCAATATCACCGCCGTTATAAAGTATTTCCCGCGCATTCACGGGTGAATCGGGCGCATCGGGTGATGTGTCCATATGGGCAATAAAGCCGATTGCTCCGGGGAGATTTCCCGTAAGCCTTGCATAGACATAGCCCTTATCGTCAAGCAACACATCCTCCATACCTAATGCCTTCAGCTCATCTGCAAGAAATGTGCCGAGAAGCCTCTGCTTTTCTGTGGAGGGTACGCTCTCTGAAAACTCATCGGAGGATGTGGGAAAGGATACATATTTCAAAAATCTTTCTTTAACATTCATTAGTTTTCACCTTCTGATAAAACTTTACCCCAATTATACAAAATCTCCCTTGCAAAAACAAGAGAGACTGTGTAATAAACTGTTAAATTATAAGCTTAGGGATTGGCAGCTAAGAAGCTGAGTGTAACCTCTGCTGTTTCGTCGGCCTTGTTTTCAATAAACATATGACCGCCGCCGTCTACTACATAATCAACACTGCCTTCGGGAAGCACCTCACGGATACTGTTTTTGCTTGCATCGGGAATAACAGAGTCTGCACTGCCGTTTACGAAAAGAACAGGCTTGCCGTTTTTAATAGCTTCATAGTCTGTATTGGTGAGCATTGAAAAGCTGTAGCATGCGCCCTTGCCGGTTCCGTCAATTCTTATGGGCTCTGTTATCTTTGAAAGATCATAGGAAGCTGCATATTCACGGTCGTTAAGTCCCATCTGAAGGAACAGCTTAACAAGAAAATCAAACCTTGTCATAAGCTGCATAAGAGGTCCCATAACGGCAACAAAAATATCATTTCCCATAAGAGAAGCCATTGCGGGATTATTGTCATTTCCGCCTGTGCCGTAGAGAAGAAGATTCTTTACGGATTCGGGATATTTTGCAGCGAGAGCTTCTGCCACATATCCGCCCATGGAGTGACCTGCAAGATACCAGGGCTCAGAGGAAAGCTCTGTCATAAGTGCGTGCATTATATCCTCACGGGGAAGCTTTTCCATACCTGCAGTTTCTCTTGTGGAATAACCGAAATCGGGAAGGTCTGCCATAACACAGGTATAGCCGTTTGCCACAAGACGCTCTGCAAGCTCAACCCAGCAATAAGAGGAAAGAGCAAAGCCGTGAATCATAAAAATCTGACCCTTGGGATTTTCAGCATCCCATTTTCTGTAGTGAACGGAATAATCCTCATATTCGAAGAAAAGACTGTCTTCAAATGGGGTTTCATAAGCAGCAAAGGCAGGAACCGCTGCAGCAAAAAGAAGACATAAGCTTAAAATAACAGATAAAATCTTTTTCATAAATAACTTCCTTTCAGAGTTTATTTTATCTTAATCATATTGTATCATTACAGGGACAATATTGCAAGTGCAGATAAAAAACTTACAATAATTTATTGAAATATGTGGAAATTATGTTAAACCTGTGTTAAAATGAAATGAAACGGAGGTAGCAAATATGGATATTATGGATCTCGCCTCAAAAGGCATTATCAAAATAACAAAAAATTTCGGAAAAAAAGTTCAGAAAACAGCTACGGCTTATCCCATCCCCGATGAAAAGCCTACCCTGATTTCAGGCAAGACCTTCCGCGCAGGCTTCAGTAAGGCTGAAATTATGCCCGATCTCAGCCTCGACAGAACATACTGGATTGCAGGCCACGGCTCGGGACATAAAATGGAGGGAATTCTCTCTCCCGTGTATATCCACGCAATGTGGCTTGACTGCGGAAACGACGAGGGTATTATATGGATAAGCGCCGACATCGTAGGTCTTACCAATATTGAAGTAAATAAGATCAGAAAAATGATACTTTCACGCCCCGAAATGAAAACCTGCAAGGCTGTATTTTTCAGCTGCACTCATTCACATTCGGGTGTGGATACCCTCGGCTACTGGGGCAAGGCAAACTTAGTAAGCATCCCCTCCGACGGCAAGGTGCCCGAATATATGGAAATGCTCTTCAAAAAGGCTGTAAAGGTCAGCGTTGAAGCATATAACAACAGAAAAGAAGGCAATCTTTTCAGCGGCAGAATTGCCATTGAGGACGGTCTTTCCACAGGCAGAAGACTTCCCGACAGACACGAGGTTCTCACAAGACTCAGATTTACTCCCGCTGACGGCTCTGATGAAATCTGGATTATGAACATCGGTGCACATCCCAATTCACTGGGCGGCGGCAACCGTCTTCTTTCAGGTGAATACCCCTACTTTATGCGTGAGCAGATAAAAGCAGAGAAGGGCGCAGAGGTTATTTTCGGTATCGGTGCCATCGGCGGTATGGATGCAAAGGATTTCGGCAATGAAGACAGAGTTGAGGAAATCAAGTGCCAGGCAAAATATTATGCGGAAAAATCCATGGCAATTGATAACGACAAGGAGCTTGCCCCCGAAATCAAATTTATCACACAGCAGTTTTATCTTCCCGTTGACAACAATGTGCTCACCCTTCTTGCAATGAGAGGAACAATGAGCTTCAAGGCTTTCCCCTCAAACATCTCCGAAACGGGTATTGCCATGAAAACAGAGCTTACATATATGACAATAGGCTCTCAGAAGATTCTTATGCTCCCCGGTGAAAACTTTGTTTCCACAGTTTACGGCGGATATACGGATAAAGAAAATTCCACAACAGGTATGGGACCCGAGGTTAATGCAAAGCCCCTTGCCGATATTGCAGGCGACCACGAAATTATCGCCTTCGGTGTAACAAACGATATGACAGGCTATTGCCTGCCTCTTAATGACTTTGTGCTTCATCCCACCCAGCCCTATCTCAACTCCACCCGTGACCGTTTCGACGAAAATCACTATCACGAAACAAACTCCATGGGCCCCAACACCCACAAAATAATAGCAGAAGCGTTTGAGAAAACCGTAAAAAACTTTTAAGCACAAGAGGCACAAAAATCACAATATCTGATATTTGTTGCCTCTTTATCCTGTAGGGGACGACGACCTCGGCGTCCCGTTTGCCGCAAGGATAAAAATATTTATGTCGCTGATAAATATCCTCATAATCAGCCTCTTTTTGTTCTGTTACATGCAATTTTCAGTGCGATATAGGTGCTTCGCACGTTCCTTATTCCGGGACGCCGAGGGCGTCGTCCCCTACAAAGAAAAGGTTAATTTTATGGGTCTCGGGTAATTTTATCATACCGACAAATTATGATTTGCTATTTTTTGTAATATGTGTTATATTGTATTTTGGGTAGGTGGCATACTATGGATATACGGGTAAACGACATACTTGAAATGAAAAAACAGCATCCCTGCGGTTCAAAGCAGTTTCTGGTGCTCAGAAGCGGTATGGATTTCAAGCTGCGCTGTACCGGCTGCGGCAGAGAAGTAATGGTGCCGAGAGTCAAGGCGGAAAAAAACATAAAAAAGGTAACAAGAGAACCCGAGCAGGATGTATAGTCCGCATATAACAATTGATCCGGGAAAAAATAATATTAAATACAGGAAAGATTTATGACCGATAAATTAAACAGGCTTGAGGAAAGATTTGAAGCGATAAATGAGCTTCTTTGCTCGGCAGAAATTGCAACCGACATTGAAAAAAGCACCGCTTTACTGAAAGAACTGAAAACCATTACTCCCATTGTTGAAAAATTCAGGGAGTATAAAAATAATGTATCTGCCCGTGACGAAGCCAGACAGCTTCTTGATGACGGCGGACTTGATAAGGATTTTAAAGAGCTTGCATTTGAGGAATATGAGTCTGCCCGTGAAAATGCAGACAAAAACTATGAGGAGCTGAAAATACTTCTTCTCCCCAAGGATAAAAACGATGACAAAAATGTTATTGTTGAAATACGCTCTTCTGCAGGCGGTGAAGAAAGTGCATTGTTTGCCGCTGTTTTATACAGAATGTACTCTATGTATGCACAGATAAAAAACTGGAAAACCGAAATTATGTATTCAAACCCGACTGATCTTGGCGGCTTCAAGGAAATAAGCTTTATGATAGCCGGTGAAGGAGCATATTCCCGATTTAAATTTGAAAGCGGTGTTCACCGCGTACAGAGAATTCCCGTTACCGAATCAAACGGTAAAATTCAGACCTCTACCGTTACGGTTGCCGTGCTGCCCGAAGCGGACGAGGTGGATGTGGAAATTAATCCTGCCGATCTTCAGATAGATACCTTCCGTTCATCGGGCGCAGGCGGTCAGCACATCAATAAAACCGAATCCGCCATAAGAATCACCCATATTCCCACAGGAACTGTTGTGGAATGTCAGGATGAAAGAAGTCAGCATAAAAACAAAGACAAGGCTATGAAAATACTGCGATCAAGAATACTTGAGGCGGAAATTGAAAAGCAGGCTTCCCGTATTGCAGGCGAAAGACGTCTTCAGGTGGGAACAGGCGACAGAAGCGAAAGAATAAGAACCTATAATTTCCCTCAGGGAAGAGTAACCGACCACAGAATCGGTCTCACATTATATAAGATAGAAAGTATTGTAAACGGTGCAATTGATGAGCTTATTGATGCACTAATTACGGCAGACACTGCCGACAGGCTGAATGCAGCTGCAAACGAAGAATAAAAATGGAAACTAAAATTTACAGAATAACAGATACAAACAAACAGAAAAATGAAATTGAAGAAATCGCTTCTCTTATAAAGCAGGGAGAAGCAGTTGCAATACCTACAGAAACAGTATACGGAATTGCGGCAGACTGCTTCAATGAAAAGGCAGTAGGTAAAATATTTGAGGCAAAGGGAAGACCCTCCGATAATCCTCTTATAGTGCATATATCCGAAGCAGATCAGATTTATTCACTTGTAAAGGAAGTGCCTGAAAAGGCAAAGGAGCTTTTCAGAAGATACTGGCCCGGTCCTCTTACGGTGATACTGCCGAAAAAAGATACTGTTTCAGACAGAGTTTCGGGAGGACTTCCTACCGTTGCCGTAAGAATGCCCTCACATCCCGTGGCAAAGGCTATTATTGAAGCGGCAGGGGTGCCTCTTGCTGCACCCAGTGCAAATATATCAGGCTTTCCAAGTCCCACTTCCCCCGAATATGTTATTGACGATATGACAGGCCGTCTTCCTGCCATTGCCGACGGCGGTGAATGTGATATAGGAATAGAATCAACGGTTATAACTCTTGCAACTAAACCTCCCGTGCTTCTTCGCCCGGGTGCTGTTACATATGAACAGCTGACTGAAGTGCTGGGAGAAGTAATAATCCACAATGCCGTATTGAACCCTCTTGAAAAAGGCACAACGGCTTCATCTCCCGGAATGAAATATAAGCATTATTCCCCCACTGCAAAGCTTATAGTACTCGATGGTGATAAAGATGAATTCGGTGCTTTTATAAATAAGTATCCGCATTTTGCCGACCATGTGCTTTGCTTTGAAGGTGAAGAAAACAGCTTTTCCTTGCCTGCAGTTACCTTCGGCAAGGAGGACGATCCCTTTTCACAGGCAAGAAGGCTTTTTGATGCCTTCAGAGAGCTTGACGCTCTGGGAGCAAAAAAGGTTCTTGTGCGTTCACCTTCTCAGAAGGGTGTGGGGCTCGGTGTGTGCAACCGCCTTTACCGTGCTGCCGGCTTCAGCAGAATAAAACCCGGCGAGGGTATAATAATAGGACTTACCGGGGAAAGCGGTGCGGGAAAAAGCACGGTTTCCGGAATGCTCCGGAAAAAAGGCTGTGTTATAGTTGATGCGGATAAAATCGCAAGAAGCATAACCGAAAAAGGAAGTCCCGTACTTGAAAGGCTTAAAGACGCTTTCGGTGAGGATATTCTGAATGATGATAAAACTCTGAACAGAAGACTTCTGGCTTCCCGTGCATTTATAAGCGATGAAAACAAAAGACTTCTCGACAGTATTACACATCCTGCAATTATTTCTTTATGTAAGGAAAAGGCAGAAAAAGCTTCGCAAAGCGGAAAATGCGTTATAATAGATGCACCTCTTCTTTTCACATCGGGTCTTGATTCCCTCTGCCATAAAACCGCAAAGGTAACGGCACCTGAAGAAATAAGAATTGAAAGACTGAAAAAAAGAGATAATATAACTGAAGAAGAAATTCTTCTGAGATTTTCAAAGCAGACAGAAGAAACCGAAAAATCAAAAAATGCGGATATTATAATAAATAATTTTCCGCCCTATAATACAGAAGATGAAATCAATAAGATATTCTGACAGGAGGCTCAAAATATGAGTGAAGAAAAAACAAAGGCAGAGATTCTTAAAGAAAAGCTTTTTATGAAAAAGGAGCACACAGCAGCCGTAATCGGTGAAAGCGGTGTAAATGAGGCTGATTCTTTCGCAGAAGGATATATGAATTATCTTGATTCTTCAAAAACAGAAAGAGAAGCAGTAAGCCAGGCACTTTTACTTGCAAAGGCAGGAGGCTTTACCGAGTTTGACAAAACAGTAAGATATCCTGCAGGCTCAAAGGTTTATGTAAACAACAGAGACAAATCCGTTATTCTTGCCGTAATCGGACATAAGGATATAAAAGACGGTGTTAAAATAGCAGCAGCTCACGTTGATGCCCCCCGTCTTGACCTCAAGCCCAATCCTCTTTATGAGGAATCCGAAATGGCATATTTCAAAACACATTATTACGGCAGTATCAAAAAATATCAGTGGACTGCAATTCCCCTTGCGCTTCACGGCGTTATAATCAGAAAAGACGGTGAAAAAATCACCGTAAACATCGGTGAAAATGATGATGATCCCAAATTTGTAATCACCGACCTTCTCCCTCATCTTGCAGCAAATCAGATGAGAAGCACAATGGCTGAGGGAATAAAGGGCGAAACCCTCAATATTCTTATAGGCAGCCGTCCCTTTGAAAATACTGCAGCAGCAGAAAACGTAAAGCTCAATATTATGAACATTCTCTTTGAAAAATACGGTATTATAGAAGAGGATTTTCTCAGTGCCGAGCTTGAGGCAGTGCCTGCCTTCAAGGCATGTGATATCGGCTTTGACCGTTCAATGATAGGTGCTTACGGACACGATGACAGAGTGTGTGCATATCCCGCACTTATGGCAATCCTTGACTGCGAAGAGCCCGACTATACCTGTATCACCGTATTGACCGACAAGGAAGAAACAGGCTCTGAAGGAAACACAGGACTTGATTCGAAATATCTCGAATACTTTATATGCGATCTGGCAGGTGTATACGGGGCTGAGGGAAGAGAAGTTCTTTCTGCTTCAAAGTGTCTTTCTGCAGACGTAAATGCCGCATACGATCCTAATTTCCCTGAGGTTTATGAAAGAAGAAATACAAGCTTTATAAATAACGGTGTGTGTATAACAAAATACACAGGCTCAAGAGGTAAGGGCGGTACAAGTGACGCTTCTGCCGAATTTATGGGTGAAATCAGAAGTCTTCTCGACAGCGAAAATATCTGCTGGCAGACAGGTGAGCTCGGCAAGGTAGATGAAGGCGGCGGCGGAACCGTTGCTAAATATATTGCTCATCTCAATGTGGATGTTGTGGATCTCGGTGTACCCGTTCTTTCACTGCACGCTCCCTTTGAGGTTGTTTCAAAAACAGATGTTTATATGGCATATAAGGCATTTCTTGCTTTTTTCAATAATTAAAAAGGATAAATTTTATGTTTAAGATAAATCCTGCAAAATATAACGGTGTTACCGTGTTACCTGCCGAAATTGCTGAGAAGCACCTTATTTTATCCTCTGCTTCTCAGCTTAAGGTGATAATATTTGCTTTTTCCTGTTCGGGAAAAATATTCAGTGCAGATGAATGCTCAAAGGCAACCGGAATAAGCACTGAAGAAGTAAATGACGCTCTGTCCTACTGGAGGGACACGGGCTTTATACTGCTTTCCGAAGAAAGCCCCGTGCCTGAGCAGGAAAACAGGAAAGAAGAAATAAAAGCAGAAGCACCGCAGGTGAACAGCACCGTCCCTGAAATAAAGACTGTGTCTTCCTCAAAAGTGCCTGCAAACAATCCGGTAAAGCTCACATATAATGAAATATGCATAAGAACAGACGAATCCGCGGATATAAGATTTCTTCTTAATGAAGCACAGATGAAGCTCGGAAGAACTATCGGCACGGGGGATCAGAGCTCTCTGATACTTCTTCATGATTATTACGGACTCCCCGTGGAGGTTATTCTTACAATCTGCGAATATGCACGCTCAAAGGGTAAATCCACAAACACAAACTACATATATAAAATCGGTGTTGATTGGAGTCAGCGCGAAATTGATACAATTGACCGTGCCGATGAAGAGCTTAAAAATATCGAAAGAGTAAACGGCTTATGGGCAGAATTCTGTGTTTCTGCAGGTATTAAGGATTCACGTCCCACCTCGGCACAGGAAAAATATCTTTCTCAGTGGTCAAATGAATGGAAATTCACAATTCCCATGCTTGTTCTTGCCTTTGAAGAAATGAAAACCCATACTGAAAAAATAAGCTATTCATATATGCACAGAGTTTTATCCTCCTGGCATAACAAGGGTATAGACACTCCCGAAAAGGTTGTGGAGGACCAGGAAAGGTTTATGCGCGAAAAGGACCGTAAGGCTTATGAAAAAACCTTATCAAAAAAAGATAAGGATAAAGACGTAAAGCCTGATCCTACGGCTTCTTACGATATAGAAAGAGCAGAAATGCGCGCAAGAACCTCTGTGCCTAAGGTAGTTAAGAGAGAAAAACGATAAAAGGGGGAAATCAGGATGCCTTATACAAAAGAATTATACGAAAAAGCAATTGAAATAATAAATAACAGACGCCGCGAATCCGAAAGGAAGCACTCTGAAAAAACTGCTGCTTTTGAAAAAGAGGTTCCCGAATACAGAGAGCTTAAAAATGAAATGATAAATTCTGTAAGGGATGCACTGAAATCCATTGATATGCCCTCTGAAAATGTCAAGGAGTTTCTTCAGCTTCAGAAAATGAGAAATCTGACGGCACAGCAGGAAATTGCAAGAATAGTAAAAGAAAAGGGATATCCGGAAAATTATCTTGAAATAAAATATTACTGTCCCGTGTGTGAGGATACAGGCTTTTATGACAGTAAGCTGTGCGAATGCCATATTAAAATACTCAAGGACCTTGCTTATGAGGAAGCCGGAAAAAAATCTCCTCTTAAATTCTGCCGCTTTGAGGATTTCAGACTCGATTATTATTCGGAAGAAAGAGATAAGCATTTTGACTGTTCTCCTAAAGAGGTTATGACTGCAATTCTCGATTTCTGTAAAGAATATGCGGCTTCCTTTGATACCTCATCCCAGTCTGTATTTATGCAGGGTGAAACAGGTCTGGGAAAAACGCATCTTTCACTTGCAATTGCAGGAGAGGTAATATCAAAAGGATATAATGTTCTTTATAATTCGGCTCAGAATATCTTTAATGAGCTTCAGAAGGAAAGATTCGGAAAAACCGATACAAACGGTGCATATGAGGCAATGGTGCTTGAATGTGATCTTCTTGTTATTGATGACCTGGGTGCGGAGTTTTCCACACAGTTTACAAATGCGGCACTCTATAATATTATAAATACAAGAATAAACACAGGTCTTCCTACAATAATCAGCACAAATCTCTCTTTGGCTCAGATAGAAAGTGCATATACAAAAAAAATATCCTCCCGCATCATAGGAGAATATGCACATCTTTATTTCACAGGAAATGATATAAGACAGATTAAAAGCGAAATACAGTAAAATAAATACGGCATAAGATGTTTGTACACACCTTATGCCGTTAATTTTTTTACGTATTATAATATTCTTATTATTGAAGCGGGAGCAAAATCTTTAAGCTCGGAAAGTATTTCTCTGAGGTCTTTTTCTGCTGCCTTATCCGTTATGAAAGCAATTTCATTTTCGGGAGCATTTTCTTTTGAAAGCACCTTTACCCCGCCGAAGGCTTCTCTGATATTTATGATACTGCTGTTTGCATCCTTTGCATAGCCTCTTATATAAAGAGATGTTTCATAAAGAAGATAATCCTCTATCATATTTTCCTTATGCTCGCCCCATACATAGTGCTTTTCATTCTTTTTAAGTCTTGCACATTCCATAACATCGCCGACTACTGCACTGGCGGTTGCTTCCTTACCTGCACCCTGTCCGTAAAGAAGAACATCTCCTATACTGTCTCCCGTTACCGAAATTGCGTTATAAACACCGTTTACACCTGCTATAAGGGATTCTTCATTAACAAAGAAAGGACACACAATAGCACCTATTTTGCCGTTTTCAAGCTTATCTGCTTTACCGAGGAGCTTTATTTTATATCCTTCGCTTGCTGCATAAGAAGCATCCTCAAGAGTAACAGCCGTAATACCCTCGGTATGTATTTCCTCAGGATATATATGATTTCCGTATGCAATAGAAGCAAGAATACAGGTTTTTCTTCCCGCATCAAGACCTTCAACGTCTGCCGTGGGATCTTTTTCTGCATATCCCTTTTCCTGTGCAATCGAAAGAGCAGTGTCAAAGGACATTTTTTCATTTATCATTTTAGTAAGGATAAAGTTTGTGGTACCGTTGAGAATACCTGCAAAGGATAAAATATTGTTTGCAGAAAGTGATGAGAACATTGTTCTGATTACGGGAATACCGCCGCATACTGACGCTTCAAACATAAAAGCAGCATCATTTTCCTTTGCAGCAGCAAAAAGCTCCTCTGCCTTTGCGGCTACAAGTGCTTTATTTGAAGTTACAACATTTTTTCCCTTTTCAAGACATTTTTTACAGAAAGTAAAAGCAGGCTCAACACCGCCCATAGTTTCTACAACGGTTTCTATTTCATCATCGTTAATTATTATTTCTATATCTTTTACAATTCTGGATGCAAGAGGAGATCCTGTGAAATCTCTTATATCAAGAATATATTTTACTTCAATTTCTTCACCGGCGCTTTTTATCATAAGTTCTTTTTGTGCGTCAATTATATCGACAACACCGGAACCTACGGTACCGCAGCCCATTACAGCTATTTTCATAAATACCTCCGAATGAAAATATTTAATATATTCTACACCACATAAATCCAAATGTAAAGTTTTTTTTCGCAAATATCTATGAGAAATGTATTTTAGTATTATTATTTAAAATAATAATTATTAAAATTTTTGTTGAATATTTTATTTTACTATGTTATTAT
>JAZSNB010000018.1:0-7460 GCA_045536195.1 Acutalibacteraceae bacterium | reverse complement strand
GGTTATGCAAAGATCACTGTTTTCACAATTGAAAACAAGTCCGGTCATATGTGGAACTACTGTAAGTTCTATAACTTCGAATATTAATTCCGAAATACATAAACAAGGCTCCGAAGCAAAAAAAGCTTCGGAGCTTTTTTTCATCCGCACCGGCAAAAAAAACAAAGAATAAATAATAAACAGTAAAATCGGAAGATGCCGCCCCGTCTTATTCCGCTTATACTTTATATGTATAAACTAATATCAGCGATGTGCGAAGTACGAGCAAAATCTCAAATAAACTAACTTACGCAATGTGCGAAGCACGAGCTAAAAAGCCTAAACAGTTAACATCAGTGCCCCACAACGTACGATCCGAAAACTCAGATAAACTAACTTACGCAATGTGCGAAGCACGAGCCAAAAAGTCAAAACAGTTAACATCAGTGTCCCGCAACGCACGAACGCATTCCGCCATATAAACTAAAAAAAGATAAAAACCAAAATATTCCCCTCGGGAGAGCGATTCAGAAATGTTCAGATTTTACGTCAGTGCGCCGTTTTGGAAAAACGGATGCAATGGCGTGAAATGTGGGCATTTATGAACCGCCGACCACACCAACCTCTTTACAAAAACCAAAAAAACCAAAGTTCGTCGGAACGACGAAGCCGGTCTCGCACACACTTTCAAAGAGGTACGCACTGCGCAAGGGGACAAAAATTGCCATAGTTGTTGTTTTCGCCGCTGCAAGGCCGTACGTCGGTACTGCAAAGCGGCGAAAACAAAGCGCTTTACCCACTTTATAAAAGCCACTATGCCAATTTTTCGTACTCCACCTTCATAAACCCACGCACTTTTACATTATCTGCGCGGCAAATATGGTGATTTTTGCGCCCCTTGCGCGATTGGTGGTTGACAGTTTTGGGTATTAATATTAGAATATATTATATATAAATATTTATACGGAGAATGCTTATGAAATATGCACTTGTAGGCTGCGGCAGAGTTTCGCCCAATCATATTAAAGCTGCCAAAGAAAACGGTTTTACCATACTCAGCGTGTGCGATATCGACAATTCTCATATTGATGATATGTTCGACCGTGCTGTTCCCTGTGACAAGGACAGCATACGCCGATATTCGTCATACTGCGAAATGTATGACAAGGAAAAGCCTGAGCTTGTGAGCATTGCCCTTCCCAGCCATCTTCACGCACCTGCTGCAATTGAAGCAATAAAAAGGGGCATTCACGTTATTATTGAAAAGCCTATGGCAATGAGCATAAAGGATGCGGATGAGATTATCCGTCTCTCGGAGCTTCATAATGTCAAGGTATCTGCCTGCCACCAGAACCGCTTTAATATAGCTGTTCAGGAAATGCGCGGCGCATTGGAAAAGGGCCGTTTCGGCAGAATTTCAAACGGTGCAATCACTGTGCGCTGGGGCAGGGAAAAGAGCTACTATGACCAGGCAGACTGGCGCGGAAAGTTCGTCTCTGACGGCGGTGCACTTATGAATCAGTGTATTCACGGAATAGATCTTCTTATATGGATGTGCGGAGGAAAGCTCAGCCGTGTGTTTGCGGCAACGAGAAATCAGTATCATCCGTATATTGAAGCAGAAGATGTGGGAACTGCTGTTTTTCAGTTTGAAAACGGTATTGTTGCCACAGTTGAGGGTACGGTGAATGTACCCGGCGGAAATCTTGAGGAGCATCTCACACTCATAGGCAGCGGCGGAGTGGTAAAGCTTGGCGGAACAAGTGCCAATTCCATTGATGTCTGGCGTTTTACCGACGATCCCCTGGATACCAAGGACGGAGTGCATGAAAAAACTGCCAATGTTTACGGCAACGGACACACAAGCCTTTTTGCCGATATGGCAGATGCTATAAAAAATGACCGCACACCCTATGTGGATGCGAAAGCAGGCAGAAACGCTCTTGAAGCAGTGCTTTCAGTATATATGTCCTCAAAAACAGGACAGCCGGTAGATCTTCCTGTGGGAGATGTTGCAGGCAAAGATTTTGAAGGAATGTTTGATAAATGATAAAGGCTGTAATTTTTGATCTTGACCATACACTTTTTGACCGTCACGGCACGCTGAAAAGTCTTGTGCCGGCTTTAAGAAAAGAGTTCAGTGTTACGAAAAGCCTCAGTGATGAAGAAATAGGAAGCCTCTGGTGCTATGCCGACGATAATTTTGTTTATTTCGGCTGGGAAAATATCTGGGGATATCTTAAAGAAAAAGGGGTTTTTACCGTTCCTCCTTCATTCGAGGACTACCGTTCGTTTATATATAAATATTTTGCCGTCACTGCTGTGGCGTTTCCCGAAACAATCCCGATGCTTGAAAAGCTGCGTAGTCTCGGATATAAAACGGGAATTATCACAAACGGTAATCACGCTCTGCAATACAGCAAGATAAATATGCTGAAGCTCAGCGGATATTGTGACGAAATAATTGTTACAGGGGACTATAATATACATAAGCCCGACAAAGAAATTTTTGATATAATGAGAGAAAAATTTGTTTTTTCTCCCGCAGAAATGGTATATGTGGGTGATAATCCCGTAAATGATATCAGGGGAGCCCGCAGTGCCGGATGGAAAACCGTGTGGATGAATTCCACGGGCTACTGGGATGAATCCGTTTCCCGTGCTGACAGGGAAGTAAAAGCTGTCGGCGAAGTAGTTGATGCAGTATTAAGTTTGGAGGAATAAAATATGGAAAAATTACTTACCCGCTGGGGAAAAAACCTTAACCGAGAAATGCCTCTTTCGGAATATCCCCGTCCGCAGATGAAAAGAGATTCTTACACCTGCCTTAACGGTATCTGGGACTATGCAATATATCCTATAAAAGAGGAATTCAAGGGCTATCAGGGGGATATTGTTGTGCCCTTCAGCCCCGAGTGCGTGCTCAGCGGAGTTGAAAAGAATGTAACTCCCGATGATATGCTTTATTACAGAAAGAAATTTACATATAAGAAAACAAATGACCGTGTGATTCTTCATTTCGGTGCAGTTGACTATAAGTGCGAGCTTACTGTAAACGGTAAGGTAATGGGCACTCATACCGGCGGTTATTATCCCTTTGAGGTCGATATCACAAAGGTTATTGCTGATGGTGAAAATGAAATAACCCTTAAGGTAACCGACCCCTCTGAAATGTCTTCACAGGCATCAGGCAAGCAGACCTCCAAAAGAGGCAACATCTGGTATACTCCTCAGTCAGGTATATGGCAGACAGTATGGCTTGAGGAAGTGCCTGCCGCATATATAAAATCCCTTAAAATAACTCCCGATATTGATAATGATACGGTGAGAGTTGAAGTGGTAAGTGAGGGCGACACAGGTGAAATTACCGTTATTGCTCATGACGGTGACAAGCAGCTTTGTACTGTTACCACCTCTTCAGATGTGGCAATTCTTAAAATTTCAGACTATGAATTATGGACTCCCGAAAATCCTAAGCTTTATGACCTTGTTGTTAAAACAGACAAGGACGAAGTTACTTCATATTTCGGTATGAGAAAGTTCGGTATCGGCAAGGACAGCAATGGCTTTACACGTCTTATGCTCAATAATGAGCCTTATTTCCAGAACGGTCTTCTTGACCAGGGCTACTGGAGCGACGGTATGTATACAGCTCCCTCGGATGAGGCACTTATATATGATATTCAGACAATGAAGGATATGGGTTTCAATATGCTTCGTAAGCATATCAAGATTGAGCCTCTCAGATGGTATTATCATTGTGACAGACTGGGTATGCTTGTATGGCAGGATATGATAAACGGCGGTGATGTTTATAATACATCCGCTACTACAATTCTTCCTGCTTTTGCTCTTGCAACAGGACTCAAAAAGATGCTCGGTGTGAAGGATACCAAGGAAAACTATAAGCTTTTCTCCCGTGAAGACAAGAAGGGCAGAGATGAATATTACACCGATGCCGAAAGAATGATAAACACTCTTTATAACAGCGTGTCAATCTGTATGTGGGTTCCCTTCAATGAAGGCTGGGGTCAGTTTGACTCAGTAAAGGCTGCGGAATTCTTCCGTGAAAAGGATCCTACAAGAGTAATAGACCACGCCTCAGGCTGGCACGATCAGGGTGCAGGCGATGTAAACAGCTTCCACATTTATTTCACCCCCTTCATTTTCCCGAAATACGGCAAAAATGACGAAAGAGCAATATGTCTTACGGAATTCGGCGGATATTCAATGTCAATCGACGGCCACCGCTTCAATACGGATAAGACCTTCGGCTACAGAATTTATAAATCAAAGGCTTCTCTTGAAAAAGCTCTTGAAACTCTGTATATAAAGCGTCTTCTTCCTCTTATATCAAAAAAAGGTCTCTCGGCACTTGTTTATACCGAAGTCAGTGACGTTGAAGACGAAACCAACGGACTTCTTACATATGACAGAGAAATTGTAAAGGTTGACATTGATTTTATGAAGAATATCAATGATCAGATGAAGCTGTAAATTAAAACGCAGATACAGCTTATAGCTTATTTGTGAAGGTACTGATTTATGAAAAGTTTTGTTAAAAGTTTATTTTGTTCAATTATCGCTCTGACAATAATTACATCGGTTTTTTCAGGTCTTGGCTTTACGGCAGGCGCAAAAACAGAATCACAAAGAGATGCCATCGTCAGAATAGCTCTGGCTGAAGAGGGTGTTTCAGGCTGTCCCAATAAATATACCTATGCCTTCGGTGAGGTTGACGGGTCATATAACTGGGGCTGGTGCGGTGCTTTTCTATATTGGTGCTCCCAGCAGGCGGGGATTCCCCACAGTATAATCGCAAGAAATGCAGCAGCTGACATCAACGGCTTCAAAATCCCTTATTATACGTATTCTGCAAATGCCGACATTAAAAAAGGCGATATCCTTTATATGCAAAACAACAAAACAAGACACCTTGGACTTGTTACTGATGTTGATGACGAATTTATTTATACAATAGAGGGAAATGTCCGTAATTCCGTAGTAAGATATCAATACAGAAGGTCTGACGGCTATGCAGACTGGTCAAATGAAAACAGCTGGCAGAGAATCCTTTATTACGGCGTTCCCGCTTATGAGGATATAAAAGAGGAGCCCACAGCGGTAATAACTCCTGCTGACGGCATATATAAAATAACTTCATCCTACCGTGAGGCTGGCAGAGAGGATTATGACTATGTCAATTTCTCAAGGGATGATAACAACATACATGTACGCACAAACACCGACGGCCTCAGAGAGTCAGCACGTGTAAGATGTCAGTATTTCAGATTTACCCACATATCCGACGGCTGGTATACAATTACAAATATTGCTACGGGAAATGCAATGGAGGTTTCGGGCGGCAATACTGCGCCCGGCACAAATATTCAGCACAGCCCCCTTAATAAGAGTGATGCACAGCTTTTTAAGTTTTATGATGCGGGAAACGGTCTTTGCTATATAAAATCAAAGCTCGGCTGCTACGTGGATATTCAGAGTGAAGACTACACGGTAAACGATAATGTGTGGACATATAAATTCAACGGCTCACCCACACAGAAGTGGCAGCTTCACAGCCACTCCCATACTTATGAATCTGAAATAACAAAAAATGCTACCTGCACCGAAAAGGGTATAGTAACTTATACCTGCAGCGGATGCCGTCTGATTTATTCTGATGAAATTCCTGTGGAAGAGCATAAGTATGTCAACGGAAGCTGCAGTGTGTGCGGAATAAAAAATGAAGAAAGCATTATGATGGGCGATGTTGACGAAGATAAAAAAGTCACGGCAGCAGATGCAAGGCTTGTACTGAGAGCATCCGTCGGACTTGAGAGATTTGATGCAGAAGCAATTAAAAAGGCTGATGTTGTTAAGGATAATAACATCACCGCAGCCGATGCAAGAATTATTCTCCGCGCATCCGTAAATCTTGAAAAACTGTAAAATATAATTTACCGGAGGATTTATGTTAACGATAGAAAAAGCCAAAGAATTACTTTCAGCTACCACGACCGAGGAGCATCTTTTTCTTCATGCGAAGAATGTTTCTGCTGCAATGGGCGGTATGGCGGAGCATTTCGGCGAGGATAAAGCTCATTGGGAGGCTATAGGCTATCTTCATGATTACGACTATGAGCAGCACCCCGAGGAGCATCTGCAGTTTACCGAAGAGCCGCTTAAGAGGGCAGGTCTTTCCGATTATGAGATAAGAGCAATTCTTGCACACGGCTTCGGTCATTGCAACGATGTTGAGCCTCTTAACAACATTGAAAAGTCCCTTTATACAGTGGACGAGCTTACAGGCATCATTCAGGCAGCCGCAAGAATGAGACCGATGGGCATTACCGATATGGAAGTTTCAAGCTTTATGAAGAAATTCAAGGACAAGAAGTTCGCTGCAAAGTGCGACAGAGATGTCATAAAAAAAGGCTGTGAAATGCTTGGAATGGAAGTAAGAGACGTGGCTGCAATCTGTATTGAGGCTATGAAAGCTTATGCAGATGAATTGGGTCTCGGAGTAAAGTGATAAAGCATTCTGTCACCCGGTACCGGGGCGAAAAGATGTGTTGAAATAAGTAAAGTTGTTCACAGGTACGGTCAATTTTCTATAATAAAAAAAGCGGGGGTGTATCGGAAGATACATCCCCGTCATAAATCTGAAAAATAATTAATAATATCTCGGATAAAGCTCTATTTTATACAGACAATTGTCTTCTATTTTTGCAAGATACGATAACACATCAATATCATCTATGTGAACTGTTTCCTGCTTTTCTATGTCATCACTCCACCAATGCTTTAATAAAAGAATATATTTTATATCGCGGACATATTTGCAATTCAGCAAAAATTTTTTAAGCTCAAGCAATTCACTGCGTTTTGTATGTCCGCTTCCGAGAGCAGTGCCGCAGTCACAGCAGCCGTTATTGAGTCGGTACAGATTGTTTTTATTTACACTGTCAAGTACATCATTTATGCTACCTGTGCTGAAGCTGTAGCGTGAGTTTTCTGACACTTTGCCGAAATCGTAGGAATTTACTTCTTTGTTGACTGCACCGTAAAGGAAATAACACATATTTTATCACCGTTATTCGTTTGCAAGAGAATATTTTCTTGTACCTTATGAGGCTTTATGTATTCATTTTAGCATTAAAAAGACTCAGTGTAAATATTGTAAGGACGTTTTATTTTATGCCAACCGCAAAAATCTCTTTTATCCGATTGACTTGAATTAATATTTATAGTAAAATAATCGCATAACCGCTCGTGGCGCAGCTGGATAACGCAGCAGATTCCGATTCTGAAGACCGGGGGTTCGAATCCCTTCGAGCGGGCCAAAAAAATCGACAATCTTCGACAGAAGGTTGTCGATTTTTTTATCCAATCCGAAGGATTGGTATGTAATCGCCGTCAGGCGTATGTAATCACGCGGAGCGTGTATGGCATCACCGCAAGTGCATGTCTCCTTCGGATTG
>JAZSNB010000080.1:0-3346 GCA_045536195.1 Acutalibacteraceae bacterium | reverse complement strand
TTAAAAAGATTGGTATGGTCGGTGGTTCATAAATGCTCATATTTCACGCCATTGCATCCGTTTTTTCAAAACGGCGCACTGGCATAAAATCTGAACATTTCTGAATCACTCTCCCGAGAAATTATTTTTGTTTTAATATTTTTTAGGCTTGTGAGAACTACACGTGTACTGCGCACATCAATAAACTATGATTTGCTTGACTATATGTTAAACTTTTGTTATGATGTAAGTGATTATTTCCTTAAAAGGAGAATTTTTGTTATGGCTAAAAAGTTTCTTATTATCAATGCCGATGATTTCGGACTTTGTCACAGTGCAAATGAAGCTGTTATGGATCTGTTTTTATCGGGCAGCATTTTTTCATCCACCATTATGACGCCCTGTCCCGGTGCTGATGAAGCAATTCAGTTTTCTATTGACCACCCAGAGTTTGCCATAGGTGTGCATCTTACTCACACAAACGAGTGGCAGGATAATTTCCCCTGGGGACCTATGACTGATCTTCCTTCTCTTAAAACTCCGGAGGGCAGAATGTGGCCCGAAAGTGAGGATTTTGAGGCTCACTGCGAATATGACGAAGCGGTTAAAGAAACAATTGCTCAGATTGAATACTGCGAAAACAAGGGTATGAAGCCTTCTCATATCGACAGCCATATGGGTGCTTTATACGGTATGAACGGCAAGCTTCTTATGCTTCCCAAAACACTCAGTGTGTGCGGCAAAAAGGGATATCCCTTCAGAATGTTTTCAAAGCCCCTTAAGGAGCAGTGTCCCGAGGGCACTCCCGTATGGCTCTTCTCGGTAGCAAGTGTGCTTTCGGGTATGTTCGGCAGAAAGAACAATGTGCCTATGCCCGACTATCTTATTTTCCCCGAGAATATTGAAACAGGCGATACATATGAAGAATTCAAATATAATTTTATCGAGTATCTTATAAAGATTCCCGAGGGTATTTCCGAAACCTATGTTCATCCCGCTATGCCTACAGATGAAATGAAGTCTATCACAGGCACATGGAAGAGAAGATACTGGGAATATCTTGTTATGAAAGACCCCGAAACTCATGCTGCGTTCAAAACTCACGGCATTAAGCTTATTGATTACAGAGAGCTTGCCGAGATGAGAAATAAATAAAACAGGAGAGTGTAATTATGGTAGAACTTATTTCCCGTATGTTAGGTCTTGTTTTCAGAGAGCAGTGGGCACTTCAGAACTTCTTTGACTGTCTCGGAGATATTCTCAGAGGCGGCGGAGCAAGAGGACTTGTTGCTACTTTTACTATGATGATGCAGATGTTCAGCATGCTTGCAACAGGCGAGGCTGTTGATGCATGGGGCCCTGAGCTTGATCTTACAGGCTATGAGCTTGTTTTTGAGGATGAATTCGAAGGCGATGAACTCAATATGGATATCTGGCAGACCCGCTCAGAGGGTGCAACCAGAGCCGGTATCGGTTCCCTTGAACAGCTGAGTGTTTCTGACGGTGCACTTAAAATCACAGGTGAATACCGTGAAGAAGGTCCTTACGGTGCAGGCTGGTATGCAGGTGCAATCGGACTTAAGGAATGGTATACAAAAGGCTATTTTGAAATAAAAATGATATGCGCTCCCTCAAAGGCTTTCTGGTCAGCCTTCTGGCTTCAGGGCAACGGTTCATATAAGCCCGAAACATCAAAGGGCGGTGTAGGTGCAGTTGAAATAGATATCTGCGAAGCCTTCTACGGACGTCCCGGACAGGATAATGCATATACTCCCGCAATGCACCTTTCAGGTCTTAACGGCTCAACTGAGGACAAGATTTATTCAAGAAATCTCGGCTCCTTCAGAGGCAACAATATCTACAGCGAATATAACACCTACGGTATGATGTGGACAGATGAGGAATATATCTTCTATGTAAACGGTGTTGAAACCGTAAGAACCGATTTCGGTGACGGAATCTGTGAAAATCCCGAAGAGGTTATTGTTTCTCTTGAAATTCCCCACGCAGTAAACCTTGAAGGCGTAAGTCAGGATGAGGTTGTTGATATGTATGTTGACTATGTAAGAATCTATCAGCTTGCCGAATAATCGAGAGGTGTAATATGGTAGAATTAATATCAAGAATTCTCGGACTTGTGTGGAGAGAGCAGTGGGCATTGCAGAACTTTTTTGACGGTCTTGGTGAACTTATCACAGGCGGCGGTGCAAGAGGTGTTGCTGCCACATTTATGATGATTATGCAGATGTTCAATATGCTTGTGACAGGCTCGGCTGTTGATCCTTGGGGGCCTGAACTTGATCTTTCAGGCTATGAGTTGGTTTTTGAAGACGAATTTGACGGAGCTGAGCTTGATATGAATATCTGGCGTGCTTCCGGTGACGGCAGCTCCAGAGCCGGGTATTCTTCCATCAGTCAGTGCGAGGTCAAAGACGGAAATCTCATTATGACAGGTGAATATCTTACCGACGGTGTGTACGGAGAAGGATGGTACGGCTCAAGCATAGCTCTTAATGAGACATATAAAAGAGGTTATTTTGAATGCCGTATGATAGCTGCTGATTCCAACAGCTTTTGGTCTGCATTCTGGATAAACGGTGTGAAATCCTCAATCAATCACGAAACCTCTAAGGGCGGCATTGAAAGCGTAGAAATCGATATTATGGAATCCCTGTGTCACTCAAAGGAGGGCAAGCATAATGCGGTTGAGCACGCTATACATCTTGCAGGGCTCGGCGGTTCAACAGAAGGCTATCAGTCGAGAAATCTCGGAGCCTTCAACGGCAAGGACATCTATAATGAGTATAATACTTACGGTATGATGTGGACGGAAAATGAATATATTTTCTATATCAACGGAGTTGAAACCACCCGTTCTACCTTCGGTGAAGGAATCTGTATCAACCCCGAAGTTGTTCTTCTTTCACTTTGTGTTCCCGGTGCTTCAAAATTCGAAGGAAAGTCAACAGATGAAGTCTGCGAGATGAAGGTTGATTATGTAAGAATCTATCAGCTTGCCGAATAAACAAAAATAACGGTTCCCTCGGGAGCCGTTTTCCTTTTGTGACAAATGAGACAGCTGATAGCAGTATTGCAAAGGCTTTTCTGCCCGCGGTACCTTATTTGTGTCTTCTTATTAGCCTCTTCACGGAAAGTTGGGGAATCATATTACTCACTTTAATCATTTTGTGCTTCGCACTTGGGAACCCCCGGCGAGGGTTCCCAACGAAAAACAGTCCACCGGACTGTTTTTCTCCCCTCCTGCGCTATTGGAAGCATAAGAGATTTCGCACTCTGCGGAGTGCGACAAGAGGCTCTGCCTCTTGACACCGTGAGCTTTTGAAAAAGCTCAAGCAAAACTTTTCCC
>JAZSNB010000008.1:0-4498 GCA_045536195.1 Acutalibacteraceae bacterium | reverse complement strand
TATATAACGGTTCAATAACAATCAAAGAGTCGGGAATCGTTATGTTAGCTGACGTTGATATTATATCACAGCAAATCTTTTCGCGTAAAACAGTTTTATCACATTTATCACAATACTTTTCATAAAGCATTCCGGAAAGCTGCGAAAGTGTCATATTGTTAATGATAAAACTGCCTGTTTCACTGAAAAAACTGAAGGGAGTAAGATTTAAGGAATTTAATAAATATTCAATTGTATAATGAAATCGTCCGCTGTTATAAAGCTTATCAAGTGCCGCTTCACAGTTTTTCAGTATCTTTTTATCATCAGCACCAATCCACTTATTGAATGAAAATTCATAAGGAGGGGAGTCCGAATAAACACATCCGAATGTACTTGTTTGCTCATATAATTCAGTCCCGCTCAGTATTTTAAGAAAACCTAACTGCAACATATGAGAGCGGAGACTAAAAGCCAGATCAAATCCTGCAGAAAAGCTCTCTGCAGTCTCATACGGAAGACCTGCAATTAAGTCAGTATGAATATGAATATTTTCGAATTCAATCAGCCGCTTTATATTGCAAATCAAACTTTGCATATTAACATGCCTGTTGATTCCCTTCAGAGTAGCATAATTAAATGATTGAATTCCGATTTCAAGCTGACAGGCACCGAAAGGCATTTCCTTAAGTATCCGAAGAGTGCTTTCTTTCAAAATATCAGCTGTAATTTCAAAGTGAAAACAAACTTTATCACTTATGGATCCGCCGTAATTATCTCGTATAAATGAAAACACAGCATTGGCATAATGTGCATCGGCATTAAATGTTCTGTCTACAAATTTAATTGTCTTGGTTCCGCTTTGAGAAAGTCTGAGAATGTTATTCAGAGTTTCATCAATATCAAAGTATCTGAGTGGTGATACTCTGCCTGATAAGCAATATGAACATCTGAAAGGACAGCCGCGGCTGCTTTCAATATAAGCAATTCTGCCATTGATGCTGTCAAAATATTCTTCACAATATGGCGAAGGGGGAGTTTCACAGTGAAATTTTTCGGAATTAGAAAAAATCTGCCCGTTGATTCTGTAGGTAAGACCTTCCGACAAAGTAAAATCGCCATTATTCTGCAATGTATTGATAAGAGCAGAAAAAGTCCATTCACCTTCGCCGGTCAGAATAAAATCAACCTCATCATTATCCGCGATTACTTTTTCAGCCCTGTAGCACACTTCAGGACCTCCGAGTGCAATTTTGCAAGTAGGTATTGTGGATTTTATTAATCTGCAAGCTTGTAATGTTGATTCAATGTTCCAGATATAGCAGCTCAGTGCAACAATATCAGGTGATTCATTAATTATAGCTGAGGCAAACTGACTGATATCCGAATTGATCGTTGCTTCAATAACCTTCACTTCGCATTCTGCACTGCAAAATGCTTTTATTCCCGCTCTAAGACACCAGGGAGCTAATGAAGAATGAATATATTTTGAATTAAGACAGGCACATACAATTTTCATAATTTCACCGGATTAAAACTAAATTTAAAAATCAGTATAAAAAAGCAAGTGCTGATTTCAGCACTTGCTTCAGAGATTAAAGGGCAGTTACTATTTCGTATGTATCCTGAGCAATCATAAGCTCTTCATTTGTGGGAATAACGAAAAGACGAACCTTTGAACCGGGAACGGAGATTTCAAGCTCTTCGCCACGCTTACCGTTGGTTTCTTCATTAATAGCAGTTCCGAGGAAGCCGAGCTTTTCTGCAACTCTTGTGCGGTAATGGGGATTGTTTTCACCGATACCGCCGGTGAATACAACAGCATCTACACCGCCCATAGCAGCAGCAAAGCCGCCGATATATTTCACGAGCTGATGGCAAAGCATTGATTCAACAAGCTTAGCTCTTTCACAACCGTTCTTTGCATCGTTTTCAATAGTTCTGTTATCACTGGTCTTCTGAGTTACACCAAGCATACCTGACTTTTTATTCATAACAGCGTCCATTTCATCAGGAGTGAGACCTTCTTTTTTCATAATAATGGGGATAATAGCAGGGTCAATAGAGCCGCATCTTGTACCCATCATAATACCCTCAAGAGGAGTTACACCCATTGTTGTATCGAAGCACTTTCCGTCTTTTACAGCAGAAATAGAAGAACCGTTACCGAGGTGGCAAGTAACAATCTTTGTACCTTCAGCATTACCTCCGAGAAGCTCAACACAACGCTTGCTTACAAATCTGTGAGATGTGCCGTGGAAGCCATAGCGACGGATACCGTACTTTTCATAATATTCATAGGGAAGAGCATACATATAAGCATAATCAGGCATTGTTGCATGGAAGCCTGTGTCAAACACAGCAACCTGAGGAACACCGGGCATAACCTTTTCGCAGGACTCAATACCCATAAGATTTGCGGGATTATGAAGAGGACCAAGATCAAAGCACTCTCTGATAGCATCCTTAACAGCGTCAGTAACGAGAACAGAGCCGCTGAATTTCTCACCGCCGTGAAGAACTCTGTGTCCGACAGCTGCAATTTCAGCCATAGATTCAAGAACACCTTTATCTTTGCTGGTGAGTGTATCAATAACAATTTTAATTGCATCCGCGTGGTCAGCCATTGTCATAGGAACAGCCTTACAGTTTTTTGATTCATCAGCGGGAACCTTGTGAGTAAAGGTACTTTCGCTTCCTATCTGCTCACAAATACCTTTTGCAAGCATCTCATTTGATGCCATATCAAAAAGCTGATACTTAAGAGATGAGCTGCCGCAGTTGATAACGAGAATTTTCATTAGAATACCTCCGATATATCTTGAAAAAATATTTAACCTTTTGTATTATATACTTATCTTACAAATATTGCAAGATATTAATTTAAGGAGAGTAATATTTTTGAAAGTCGCATTTATTGCATGTGAATACAATCCGTTCCATAACGGACATTTATATCACATAAACAAAACTAAAGAATCAGGAGCCGATGCTGTTGTATGTATTATGAGCGGAAATTTTGTACAAAGAGGCGAAATCGCGATTACCGAAAAGCACATACGAGCTAAAACTGCACTTCTAAACGGAGCGGATATCGTTATTGAATTGCCCTTAAAATACGCTGTTTCCGACGCTTCACACTTCGCAGAAGGTTTTATCAGAACTGCAGCTGCAACTGGTCTTGACGGTTTCATTTCATTCGGTTCTAAAGATGATCTTGAGACATTATTAAAAATGCAAAAGCTTTGTTTCTCTGACGAAGCTATGCAATTTGCTTCAGATATGCAAAAGCAAGGCTATTCATATGCTGCTGCCAAAAGTATTTATATGGCTGATAATTTCGGTAAGAATGAATCAAAAATACTTGATGACGCAAACAACATACTTGCTCTTGAGTATATAAACAATGCTATCCGTCTGATGAATAATCCTCAATTTTTTTCTGTAGAAAGAAAAGGGGCAGCTCATGATTCGGATTCTGTTTCAGATAATACGGCAAGTGCAGGGTTCATCAGAAATGAAATTTATAGATTTGATGAGGATAATTACTCTATAACAGGGTTATATAAATGTGAATCACTTATGCCTGAAATTACATTCAACACTTTACTTGAAGCATATTCCGCAGGTCTTTTCCCGGCAGACAAAATCAAAGCGGAAACAGCCTTGTTTTCCAGATTACTGACATTAAATGAAGACGAATTCAGAGCTGTCAATAATGTTAATCAAGGACTCGAAAACCGAATCACAGAAAAAATCAGAATTTCATCATCTCTTGAAGAAGCATATTCAATGATAAAAACTAAGCGATTCACACATGCACGTATCCGTCAGATTTTGCTTCAGGCTGCTTTAGGAATCAAACGGGATGATATCAATGCCGGACCATCTTATATACGAATTCTCGGTTTTAACAATACCGGCAGAGCTATTCTCCGAAAAATGAAGGATACAGCTAAACTTCCGGTCATAATGAATCTCTCGGAAATCGACAATAATGATACATTAGGAAAGCGTGATGCACATCTTGATTATATTGCCGGAAAAATATTCAACATCTGCTGTCCGTGTCCGCGTGAAGGCAACACAGAATATAATATTTCACCTGTAATTATTAATTGATTTCTTAGTTTTTTCATTGTCCCGTTTTGGAGCCTTAGTAGTATTATACATACTAAGCCTGACAGCGGTTACATTTCGCGTATTCAGACAGGATAAAAAAATGACAAGCTTCAGTCGAAACTTGTCATTTTTTTGTGAAAGTGCTTCAAAAAAGATATTTTTGCGTTTTGTAATAAGGTATCGAACTCAAACGCAAAATCACGGCATAGCCGTGGATATCATCAATTCCGCAGGAATTGCATATCACCAACACGAAGTGTTGTATATCATCAAGCCGCAGATAGATGCACGCTAAAGCGTGATGAGATACAGCCCCAAAGGGGCTGATGATATGCACCACGCTTCGCGCGGTGATGATATGCCAAGCCTGCGGCTTGGATAAAAAAATTCGACAAGT
>JAZSNB010000153.1:0-7119 GCA_045536195.1 Acutalibacteraceae bacterium | reverse complement strand
CTTACCTTTGCAAGAGCTTCAAGATAGTTTGCACCCTTTACAAGCACGCCCCTTGCCGATGCTTTTCCGATTCCGCTGAAAAATGACAGGGGAACGGAAATTACCAGTGCACAGGGACAGGATACCACAAGAAAAATAAGCGCACGGTACACCCAGGCAGACACATCCCCCGTAATAACTGAGGGGATAACAGCAAGAAGAACTGCCGAAACCACAACGGCAGGGGTGTAGTATTTAGCAAAACGGGTAAGGAATTTTTCACTTTTTGCTTTATTGAGAGAGGAGTTTTCAACAAGCTCCAGAATTTTTGACGCTGTCGATTCGCTGTATTCCTTTTTTACCTCAATATGAAGCATCCCCGTAAGGTTTATACTTCCCGCATTTACATTTTCACCGGGAAATACGTCACGGGGCGCACTTTCACCTGTAAGTGCAGAGGTATCAAGTGCAGATTCACCCGAGATAATACTGCCGTCAAGGGGAATTTTTTCTCCGGGACGTACAATAACCGTTTCACCGACATTGACCTCATCGGGGAAAACCGTTTCCTCTTCACCGTTTCTTAAAACAACGGCTTCATCCGGGCAAAGCTCCATAAGTGCCGATATTGAACGGCGGCTTTTACCCACGGCAACACTCTGAAACAGCTCTCCCACCTGATAAAACAGCATAACAAAAACACTTTCGGGATATTCTCCCACAATAAGTGCACCCACGGTTGCAACCGTCATAAGAAACTGCTCATCAAATACCTTGCCGTGCAATATGTTTTTTACCGAGCCCCGCAATACATCATAGCCTGCACAGAAATACGGCAGCAGATATAAAATAAGAAGAATATATTTTTCAGGTGTAAATATATGCTCCGCTATAAATACTGCAAGAAACAAAACCGCACTGACTATTATTCTTATAAGAAGCTTTTTCTGTTTTTTTGTCATTGTGATTTCCTTCTTAAATAATAACGGTGCAATCGGGCACTGCCTTTTTTGCTGCCTTGGGAAGTGCCTTTATTACAGCATCAAAATCATTTTCGTCAGCTTCAATTATCATCTTCTGAGCAATGAAGCTTACGGATGCACGTGTAACACCGTCAATTTCCGCCACGGCTCTTTCAAGCTTTGCAGCACAGTTTGCACAGTCGAGATCTTCCAATTTGAATGTCTTTTTCATACATATTCCTCCCGGAAATTAATTTTATTCACCTATATGCTCCATTCCCTGTGACAGTATACTCACAATGTGATTATCAGCAAGGGAATAAAGACAGTTTTTGCCCTCTTTTCTGAACTTTACAAGACGGGCATTTTTTAATATTTTCAGCTGATGGGATACCGCAGACACCGTTGAACCCAAGCTTGCTGCAATATCACACACACACAGCTCCCTGCCGAAAAGAAGATACAGTATCTTGAGCCTGGAAACCTCACCGAAAACCTTATAGAATTCACCCAATGCACCGAGAGTTTCTTCATCGGGCATATGGCTTTTTGCTTCGCTTATTTCTTCCATGTGCTCCTGAAAGCATTCGCACACAGGTGCATCCCCTTCATTATCATAACTTTTTCCCTTGGCAGATATCACTTCTTTATCAGTTAAATGCACAGCCTCACCCCATTCAACATTCTTGAACATTTGAACAACTGTTCAACTATTCAAATGTATTATACCTGGATTATTTTTATTTGTCAACAATAAAAGAAAAAATGCAGACCTGCCTTTCGGTAAGTCTGCAAATTCTGATTAAATTATGTTAATTTATCAATACTTCTGATATCAGAACATCTTGATAAGCCAGCCGAACATAAAGTAAACAACCTTCATAAGAGAAGTAAGAAGAGCGGGAGTGAAAAGGTCAACTACAACAACAGGGATTTCGTTGCCTGTAACTTCCTTATATGTAATAATGTTTGTTGAATAGTTTTCAACATCGTTTTCGTTGAAGTTAAATACTCTTGCACTTCTTTCATCGCCAAGACCGTATGCACGGAAGCCTGTGCCGCCGTTGTAGCCCATAACGATACCGTCATCTGTTGTGCCTACGAAATTATTCACGTGGTCGTGAGCAAAGAATGCGCCGATGATATTGCCTGTCTTGAGCCAGGATTCATACTGACCTGTAATGTGATCAAAGTCTTCGCTGCAGGGAGCTTCGCCTACATAGCCTTCAGCCTTTGCGGGATCAAGCTTATACCACTTGTTGTCGCGGCGTGAGAAGAAGGCACCGTCTTCATTATATTCACATTCGATAAAGAGGCTGTAAATTTCTTTGGGGGGAATGTGCTGGAAGAGCATTGAAGGAACATTTACTCCGCCGTTTTCAGCCTTAAGCTCTGCGCTTACAGATTCATACCATTCGTTCTGACCTGCTACAACACCTGAATATCCGCCTGATTCAGCCTTGTTGTGAGTATTCATCATAAAGATATTCATAGCAACACTCTTACCGTCAGAAGAAAGAATGGGTTCATTAACGGTAAATTCATCCCAGCCTTCATTTCCGTTAAGGCAGTTGCCGTATTTATTATAAGCAGCAAACTGCTCAGCCTTTGAGATTATGTCAAGATGATCATGGTCGTGATTTCCGAGAGTTACAAGGAAAGGAATGTTTCTTTCAGCAAGAGGAGCAATAATATTGTCAATTGCCTTTTCCATATCCGCTTTTGTGCCGAAGGGATACATATCGGAAAGCTGGTCGCCTACGAAAACAACGAGATCGGGCTGTTCTTGATCAAGAGAGGCTTCAATAAACTCAACCATTCTTTCGTCAACACCCTTGCCGACATCCTGAGTATCATTAAACTGCAAAACCTTAAAGGTGCCGTCTTCATTGAACTTCAGAGCATTCTCATCCTCTGCCGCAATAACGATAACAGCACATGAAAGCACCATCATGAGAGCAAGGAAAATACTTAATACTTTTTTCATTTTTATTTACCTCCGTAAATATTACTTTATACCATACTGCTTAAGTCCCGACCATTTGACTCCCCAGGAGTTTGCCCAGCTTTCGCAGTAGAGTTTATAATATGATACATTGTTCTTCTTTCTGTAATTCTCAAAGAAGTTACACCAGATTGCCGAGGGAAGTGCAACGACTATCCAATAAAAAGGTCCGAGAAGCAGGCACTGTATCGTGTGTCCGTATTCGTGAATCTTTGTGTTGTTGGTCCAGCCCTCGCTTTTTCCGTCTGCAATAAATATAAAAAGACCGAGAGATAATCCGCCCCAGTTACCGGGAATATATGTGATATATGAATTCATAAACTTTTCCGTGCGGTATTTTTTTCTGAGTACAAGATAAATAATACCGCTTATAAGATTCACGGGGAGTCCCCAGGTAAACTGCACAAGATAAAAAAGAACTCTTTCGGCTCCTTTTGTTGCAACGGATCTATCCTTGCGTACTTTGATCTTTGCCATACTGCCGCCTCCGTAAAGATAATGAAATCTGTATTTATTCTCTCTAACAGAGATATTATAACGAAATATTAAAAATTTATCAAGCACAAATCAGAAATTTATGCATTTTTCTGAATTATGCGATTTTTATATTGATTTTGGCAGAAAAATATTCTAAAATAGTCTTAAATTAAAATGATTCTAAAAAAAGGAGCTTTCTATGCAATATATAGTTTCTTTTATTGAAGGAATAATTACATTTATTTCCCCCTGCCTTCTCCCTATGCTGCCCGTGTATCTTTCATACTTTGCAGGCGGCGGTGAGAGAAGCACTAAAAAAACACTCATGGGAGCTTCGGGCTTTGTTCTGGGCTTTACAACAGTATTTTCTGCCCTCGGTGCCCTTGCAGGCACTCTGGGAAGCTTTATCAAACAGCACGAAACGGCAGTTAATATAATTCTCGGACTTATAGTTATATTCTTCGGACTGAACTATATGGGAGTTTTTAAGCTTAAGCTGTTTTCCGGAATGAAAAAAACCGTTAAAACACAGATGAATTTCTTCTCGGCATTTCTTTTCGGTGTTGTGTTTTCCATCGGCTGGACACCTTGTGTAGGCGCATTCTTAGGCTCTGCATTAGCTCTTGCTTCAAGCGAGGGCGATACTCTTAAAGGAATAATAATGCTTCTTCTTTACTCTCTGGGGCTCGGTGTTCCCTTCTTGATCAGCGCAGTGCTTATTGATAAGCTTAAGGGGGCATTCACCTTCATAAAGAAAAATTACAAAATAATTAATATTATCTGCGGAATTTTCCTTGTTATCATAGGCATTCTTATGATGACGGGACTTATGAATAAATTCCTCACACTTCTCAGCTAGAAAGGAGAAATAATAATGAAAAACAAATCTCTCATAATCATAATTGCAGCACTCGTTGTAATTATTGCCGCGGCAGCAATTGCATACCCCTCACTTTCACAAAAAGCAATGGAAGAGCAGACTGCTCAGACCACGGAAGCTCCGGAAGAAAAAGGGGAAGATTCAGAAGCCGGCAAGGATGTGCAGAGCATTCCCGACGTAAAACTATTTGACACTCAGGGCAATGAGGTTAAGCTTTCCGATTTTGCGGGGAAGCCCGTGATTCTCAATTTCTGGGCAACCTGGTGCGGATATTGCGTTAAGGAGATGCCCGATTTTCAGGCGGCATACGAAGAATACGGTGATGAAATACAGTTCCTTATCGTCAACAC
The DNA here is from genome assembly GCA_045536195.1 of Acutalibacteraceae bacterium. Lineage (GTDB taxonomy): Bacteria > Bacillota > Clostridia > Oscillospirales > Acutalibacteraceae > RUG806. Next base: position 2,466 of record JAZSNB010000153.1, on the reverse strand, counting down.
CGACGACGGTATCGAAGCCGGAGAAAAATTCCTGAAGGACAAAGGCTACACCTTCCCCTCCTATTACGACCTTGAGCACTCCGCCGCAATCACCTACTCCATCACCGGTATCCCCCGCACCATAGCAATAGCAAAAGACGGCACAGTAAAATACAACCGCGCCGGAATGATAGACTCCGCCACCCTGGAAAGCATCATAGCGTCCGTAAAATAACTTCCCGAAGCAGCTCATACAAATACTAAAAAATACACATATCCCACAGAAAAAAACAATAATTCATAAAAAACTGCATTCAGCAGCAACAAATATTCATTGGCAAAAATAATTATTCCGCAACAAAACAGCTCCCGTTTCTGTCCGGGAGCTGTCTTTGTTTTTGTTCCGCTTCACATAAGCCTCAGCAATACATAACTGACCTTACATAAAACCGATCGGTTATAAAATTTTACCAATGATACCCACCGCAGGAGCAGATCTGATTTATCTTAAACAGCTTATTAAAGAAATTAATAACCTTCCAGATAAATCCTAAGAACCCTGTCTTGTGGCAAAGATGTGAGCAGTTAATGCTCTGAGATTCACCGCATTCTGTACAAGTTCCGTTTTCAAAGCTGTGACCCGTTGCCGGAATATCTCTTGTTTCAGAATAATCACATCTTGAGCATTCTGCGTATTCAATTCCGCTTTCAGTACAATCCGGGTATTTTTCTACAACAAAGCTACCCATGCTGTGACCGAGCTTAGCTTTTTCATCTGCCTTGTAGGTGTTATTACATACAGAACATGTATATGTGGTATAACCGCCTGCTGTACAAGTGGGTGCAGTTACAGCTGTATTGTAGCTGTGACTGAGCTTTTCGGTTTCTTCCTGCTCAACAAGAATTTCACCGCAGACTGAACACTTTGTTCCCTCTGTGAGACCTGTCTTTGAGCAGGTGGCTTCTACTGCAGGAATTGTTTCTTCTGTGTGACTGAGCTTTTCTGTTACAGTCTGAGCAACTACAACCTCACCGCAGGCATCACAATGTGAGCCTTCTGTAAGACCTGTGGAAGTGCAGGTTGCCTCTACTGCTTTATCAGTTACAATACTCTTATGATTCTCAGGATCTGTTTCGCCGTAAGCCTCACCGCAGACAGTACAGGTTGCTTTATCCACGCAGTCAGCCGTGCCGCCGCTGTGACCGAGCTTTTCGGTTTCTTCCTGTTCAACAAGAATTTCACCGCAGACTGAACACTTTGTTCCCCCTGTGAGACCTGTCTTTGAGCAGGTGGCTTCTACTGCAGGAATTGTTTCTTCTGTGTGTGCGATCTTATCTACTGTAGTCTGAGCTACAATTACTTCACCGCAGGCATCACAATGTGAGCCCTCTGTAAGACCTGTGGAAGTGCAGGTTGCCTCTACAGCTTTATCAGTTACAATACTCTTATGATTCTCAGGATCTGTTTCGCCGTAAGACTCACCGCAGACAGCACAGGTTGCTTTATCCGCGCAGTCAGCCGTGCCGCCGCTGTGACCGAGCATTTCTGTTTCATCTGTGATGTAGCTGTCCTTACATACAGAGCAGGTATTAGTTGTATAGCCGCCCTTTGTACAGGTAGGCACTGTTACAATTGCCACATAATCGTGACCGCTTGCTTCAATAACCTCACCAACAGTTATAGTTTCCCCGCAAACCTCACAAACCACATCACCGGTATATCCTGCCTCGGTACAGCTTGCATCTGCCTTATTGATTGTTATTTCTGTGTGAGCAAGCTTTTCTGTAACAGCCTGCGCAACTATAACTTTACCACAGGCATCACAATGTGACCCCTCTGTAAGACCTGTGGAAGTACAGGTAGCTGCTACAGCTTTATCAGTTGCAATATTCTTGTGATTCTCAGAATCTGTTTCGCCGTATAATACACCGCAAACATCACAAACAGATGCACTTACACAATCAGATATACCACCAGAGTGACCAAAAGCTGGAATCACTTCTTCTTCCTTGGTACCACACCCAATGCAAGTCCGCAACCTTTTTCCTTGCGTCATACACAATGCTTCTTCGGTTACCATCCATTCGCCATACTTATGCTCATTACAAATTACAGTAATTTCACAAGTATCTGTTATTGAACCATCAACTGCTGTTGCCGTTATTTCAGTCTTACCAATGCCAATTGCAGTTACGTTACCGTATTTGTCAACTACAGCAACCGATTCATCATTACTTCCCCATCGGAGAGTTTTATTTACCGTAAACTCATCCGGAGTAATCTTACCTGTCAGTTTATGCGCATCACCGACATTAAGTAATAATTCCGATTCACTGAGCTCCACTTTTGAAACCTGACCGTAAACTGCATAATCAATATACTCCATAACTGTATTGTCGTTTTCATAACAATCTTTTACATCTGTCTCCAACACAGCAGTCACTATACCTGCATTATTACCGTCAAAATAATCAACATCAATATCA
>JAZSNB010000064.1:0-3962 GCA_045536195.1 Acutalibacteraceae bacterium | reverse complement strand
GAAAACAAAGCGCTTTACCGGTTCATAAGAGACAAAAAACTAAAAAATATAACACTCTCATATATCCGCACGCACACTTATATTATTTGCGCGGCAAATATGGTGATTTTTGCGCCCATTGCACCGGTAAATTATGATTTGTGCTTTTTCTTCTTTGATATGAAAATTGTTGCGGTTAAGAATGCGGATGTGAGAATGATTATTGATGAAGCTGCAAGAATTACTGTTCCTTTTCGCATAAAGGGGAGGGAAAGCTCTTCTTCGGGGATGAGGCTTAAAAGCTTATCTCTGTCGGAAGAAGAGAGAATATATTCGGCATAATAAGAGTTTTTGCCTGTAATCAGCTTTGCATCGCTTGTTATTCTGAAAGAAGCCTCAGGAAGGGAAAAGTCCGCTATTATATATTCGGAATATGTGCCGTGGTCTTTGATCTTACATACTTCTATATCCTTGCATACTGCATAAAAATCACTGTAGGGAATGCTGTAATCTTCGGTTACCGATACTTCTTCATCTGTGTTTTCGCTAAGGTTCAGTATTTTTGTGAGAGGATAGCGCACTTTTTCAGAAAGCTCTTCATTGAGTCCGTCGATTCGTTCATTGTCCGCGTTTTTGTATTTACCCTCATTTATATAACGGATAAGGCGTTCATTATTGCCGTCTTTGTCATAAAAGGAAAGAGTGTCGGTATTATAGGATGTGGGACTGAAAACACAGGTCATGTCAATGTTTTCCGATATTGACGCAAAAATATACACATTTCCCGGAATAAGAGGCTCATAAACATTTTTTACAAGATAAAGCTTGTTCAGCGGAACATCGCCTTTTATGAGCTTTACGGGTCTTACCACTGCTGTGTTCTCGGAAGAAAAAACCTTTACTGTCTCGGCAAAATATATTTTTGCATTGTTCTCAGAGCTTAAATCCTCGGGAACGGACCATCCGAAGGCAGGTACTGTATAAGTAAAAGCAAGAATTATCACAATAAAAATTAAAAAAAGCTTTTTCATATCGGCACATCCTTTCATTTTCAGTATATAAAGAAAATAAAAGGATGTAAAGCAATATGAAAAAACTTAAGCAAAACATAATAATTGAATATTGAGATTTAATCTGCAATACCTTCGATTTCTTCTGCTGAGGCAGTGCCTGTCATACCTATTTTTTTTACGGTAACTGCAGATGCAAGTCCGGCAAGTGCTGCTGCCTTTTCCATGGAGGCACCCGCTGTGATTGCCAGAGAAAAAGCAGAAAGGGAGGTGTCGCCCGCACCGCAGATATCAAGCTCACCCGTAAGTGCTTTTGCGCCCACTCTCACACCGTTTTTTCCGTCGGTAACAAAAGAGCCCTTATCACCTAAGGTGCAGAAAACCTTTGCATTGTTTTTCAGAGCCAGAGCATTTGCCGCTTCAAGAAATTCATTTTCAGAAGCATTTATAAAGCCGTCATTTCCGTAAACTGCTCTCCAGCATTCCACCTCATTGGGCTTTAATATACAACCGGTATATTTCCCGATATTATAACGGCTGTCACATATAACGGTGAGGCCGTTTTTTGCGAGGGAATTTATTTCATCCCTTACCTTGTCTGTTACAATTCCGTAGCGGAACTGATCGGCAACGCAAAGCACATCTGCCTTTGAAGAGAGGTCTCTGAGATATTCAATAACTCTGTTTTCGGTTTCTTCATTTATAGGGCATCTGTTTTCAAAGTCGAGTCTCGGGTCTTCGTAAACAGTGGCGGAAATACCGTGGCGCATAGGCTTGCAGTAGGCATTTGTGAATCTGTCTTTAGTTTCTGTCACATATTCGTCACTGATTCCGCTTTCTTTTATAAGGCTTCTCAGAAGCATTCCACGCCAGTCGCTGCCGATGAGCGTAATTGCGTAAATTTTTTCGGGGCAAAGTGCCGCAAGATTTGCCGCCACATTTCCTCCCGCTCCCATAGAGGTCTTTTCAGATGTTACGGGAAGGGGATAATGGGGAGTTTCGCGGGATAATTCCGAAAGAGTCATATCTGCGTGCCAGTATATGTCCACACAGAAATCGCCTATGATTCCGATTTTACAGCCTTTGATTTTTTCTGTAATTTCTCTTACTTCTTTTTTAGTCAGCATTTCAGTATTGTTCCTTTAATTTATCATAGAGTGTGGGAATTGTTATCTGATGATCGCCTACAAAGTGCCAGCCCATACCGCCCTTACAGGTGGGGCGGTTGACGATATTCTTTCTCGGTCTGTAGTAATAATTGGGGTCTTCATAGCCTATTTTACAACGGAAATTGCCGAGGTTGATAAGGTCAAAGTTTGCTGTTGTGATATTGAAGGTGGGATATCCCTGATTTCTTGCAATTGAAAGAGTTTTTAAGAAAACCTCGGGGCCTATAACAGAGGAGCCGAAATTAAGGAAAACGCCCCCGTCAAGCTGAGAAACGGAATATGCCATTTTCTTGAAATCTATACCTGAACATTTTCCGATGCTTGCCATATCGCAGGTGGGATGCTGATGAATAATATCTGTGCCCAGAGCAATATGATATGTGGCGGGTATATCAAGCTTATAAGCCTGCCATAAAATACAGTCTTCGCGGTTGGGAAATTTTTCGGGGTGCTCGTCAATGTATTTTCCCAGAGCCTCACCGTAGCCGATGTTAAGCTTTGCCCCCTCGTTTATGGCTTCATTCATCCATGCGCCCGTTTCCTCCCACATTCCGAAGGAGCCGTCTTCTATTGCGGTGGGAACATCCTCAGATGTGCCGCCCAGATAACAAAGCTCAAAATCGTGAATGCTGGTGGCACCGTTTGCCGCAATATGGGTTATGATTCCCATTTTCATAAGCTCGATTATATATCTCGAAAGGCGGTTTTTTATAACGTGCGCACCCATGCTCCATATAACGGGACGGCCGTTTTTTCTTGCCCTTATGATTCTTTCAATAAGCTCATCGAAGCCCTCTGAGGCATATTCCTCGTGAGGGGTTACTCCGGGAGTCATCATATTTTCTATAGTTACAAGATTAATTCTGTCCTTTGCAGAATATGTTTTTATGCCTGAAAAATCAAGCTGTTGCTGTCTTCTCATAGTTTTTTTCCTTTACATAAAGATTATAGAGCTTGCAATTACAAACTGTGCAAGATAGTATGAAACGTGATTTGTAATGATATCAACAGGTCTGTTTTTACCTTCGCCGAAGTATGTTCCCGAAAGAATAAGGTCGGAAATAACGAAAAGCACACCGCCTATGAAGAAAGCGAAAAGATGCTTGTTCTGTGAAAAACCGCTGAAAATACAGGTGAAAAGGCTTAATACGGTAACAAAGAACAGGAGTGCACCGTAGCAGGCGGAAATATTCTTATAGCTGCCGTAGTTGAGCTTCATTATCTTTTCTCCGAAATAAACGGCACAGCCTGCAACAGCAGCAATTCCGAGAGAGGGAAGAAGGGAAATTGCCTTAAATGAGGGGGCAGCTCCGAAAATGATAGCTGCAATATAGAAAAAGTGACCGAAGGAGAAGGAAATAAAGCCTGCATTTGTGAGGAACTTTTCATCCTGACGGTACATAAATTTCATATCAAGCCAGATGTCACCAAGAATTCCGCAGACGAGACCTGCCACGATAAGTCCCGAATATAAAGAGGGCTTGCCGATGGTGAGGAATGCGCCTGTGAGTATAAACATAACGCTTGTGGCAGATTTGAGCATAAGAGATTTTACGTCGGTTTTTTTAACTCTGCAGAAAAGGAAAGCACCGAGAAAAATAAGTCCGAGCAAGAGTGTACAGGTGTAAAGAATGAATGATGTATCCATAGATTTTCTCCTTTATATTTTGTTGATTTTATAATAGCATATGTTTTTATTATTTTCCATATTTTTGTAAAAAATGATTGATAAAAAATTCTCCTTGTGATATCTTAATTTTAAGAAAGATGATAAGGAGTGAAGCTGTATGAAAATAATGAGCTT
>JAZSNB010000082.1:0-6136 GCA_045536195.1 Acutalibacteraceae bacterium | reverse complement strand
TCATCGCTCGCAGAGCGATATCATACCAAAGGTATATCACCCGTTCCGCAGAGGAACGGATATCATTGAGGCACACTTCCTTACGGAGTGTGCCTCAAAGGGGAGTTTTTCTATTAATACATTCCGCCGCCCTGTGCGCCTGCCATTGCGGCAGCAGCTGCTGCGTCTGCAGCGGGATCGGGCTTGTCGGTTACAAGAGATTCTGTGGTAAGAACCATAGCAGCTACTGAAGCTGCGTTCTGGAGAGCAGAACGTGTAACCTTTGTGGGATCGAGGATACCTGCTTCTGACATATCAACAAATTCTTCTGTTGCGAAGTTGAAGCCGTAACCCTTCTTTTCGGAGCGGTTGATAGCGTCAATGATAACTGAGCCTTCAAGACCTGCATTTGTTGCAATCTGACGGATAGGAGCTTCAATAGCCTTGAGAACTATTTTGATACCTGTCTTTTCGTCTGCATTGTCTGTGCTTTCGAGGAGAGCCTTTACTGCGGGGATTGCATTGAGAAGAGCAACACCGCCGCCTGCAACATAGCCTTCTTCAACAGCAGCCTTTGTAGCAGCAAGAGCATCTTCAATTCTGAGCTTCATTTCCTTCATTTCAACTTCTGTAGCAGCACCTACGTGGATAACTGCAACACCGCCTGCAAGCTTTGCAAGTCTTTCCTGAAGCTTTTCTTTGTCGAATTCGGATGTTGTGTTTTCTGTCTGAAGCTTTATCTGATTTACTCTTGAAGCGATAGCATCCTTGTCGCCTGCGCCGTCAACGATGATTGTGTTTTCCTTTGTAACCTTAACCTGCTTTGCACGGCCGAGCTGGCTTACCTGTGTGTCCTTGAGCTCAAGTCCGAGGTCAGATGTGATAACTTCACCGCCTGTAAGAATAGCGATATCCTGAAGCATTTCCTTTCTTCTGTCGCCGAAGCCGGGAGCCTTTACGCATACGCAGGTGAATGTGCCTCTGAGACGGTTAACAAGAATTGTTGCAAGTGCTTCGCCTTCAACATCTTCAGCAATGATAACAAGCTTTTTGCCTGCCTGAAGAATCTGCTCAAGGAGAGGAAGAATTTCCTGAATGTTTGAAATCTTCTTGTCTGTGATAAGAATGAATGCATCGTCAATTACTGCTTCCATCTTGTCTGTATCTGTTACCATATAAGGGGAGATATATCCGCGGTCAAACTGCATACCTTCAACAACGTCGCAGGAAGTTTCTGCAGTCTTGGATTCTTCTACTGTGATAACACCGTCTGCAGTAACCTTTTCCATAGCCTCAGCTATAAGTGCGCCTACGTTTTCATCGCCTGATGAAACTGTTGCAATTCTTGCGATGTCAGAAGAGCTCTGAACGGGCTTTGCATCAGCCTTCAGTGAATTAACTGCTGCATCAACAGCCTTCTGGATGCCCTTTTTAACTGTCATGGGGTTTGCGCCTGCAACAACATTTTTCATGCCTTCGTTAACAAGTGCCTGAGCAAGAAGGGTAGCTGTGGTTGTACCGTCACCGGCAATGTCATTAGTTTTGGTGGAAACTTCCTTAACGAGCTGTGCTCCCATGTTTTCGAATGCATCTTCAAGCTCAATTTCCTTTGCGATTGTAACACCGTCGTTGGTGATGAGGGGAGCACCGTATTTCTTATCAAGAACTACGTTTCTGCCCTTGGGGCCGAGTGTGATTTTAACTGTGTTGCTTAATTTATCAATACCTGCCTGAAGAGCTTTTCTTGCATCTTCACCGTAAAGTAACTGCTTTGCCATAATATAAGTTCCTCCTTGAAAAAAATTATTCTACAACGGCAAGAATGTCGCTCTGCTTTGCAACTGTGTATTCTTCGTTGCCGAGCTTAACTTCTGTGCCTGCATACTTGCCTAAGATAACCTTGTCGCCGCACTTAACCTGCATTGTAACCTCTTTGCCGTCTATAACGCCGCCGGGGCCTACTGCAATAACTTCAGCAATCTGGGGCTTTTCCTGAGCGGAAGAAGCAAGGATAAGACCGCTTTTTGTGGTTTCTTCAACCTCTGTGAATTTGAGAACGACTCTGTCGCCTAAAGGTCTGAGTGTCATAATAAAAATCCCTCCTGAGATATTAAATACTTGAATTTTTGAAATTTTAGCACTCTTGTGTCCTGAGTGCTAAAATCTATTTTAATCATTTTTCAGAAAATTGCAATACCTTTTGTGAAAAAAAACATATTTTTTTCCATTTTCTTTTTTCATTATATCCCTTTGGCGGAAAATATATTATAATTTTCTTAAAATAATCACAAATCACGCCTTATTTTCGGAAAAAATAACTTTATAATATTTAATATGGAAAAATCCGTAATATGATGTATAATATGTATATAAATAATTTTTCGGGAAGAATAATATGGAAAAAAGAAAATATAAATATGAGCTTCACTGTCACACATCGGATGTAAGTCTTTGTGCTTCATCCTCTGCAGAGGAAGCAGTAAAATTTTATAAGGAACGGGGATATGACGGAATTGTTATAACGGATCACTATTCTCCTCAGACCTTTCTTCATCGGTCACTCTTTCCCCACAAGCATATTGACAGATATGTCAGAGGCTTTTACAGGGCAAAGGAGCTTGCAGGGAATGATTTTACCGTGCTTCTCGGTTGTGAGGTAAGATTTTTCTGCACTATAGATGATTTTCTTATCTACGGCATAACAGAGGAATTTCTCAGAAATTCGGGAAATCTTATGTGTATGTATCTTAAAAAGCTTTTTAAGCTCTGCGATGAAAAGGGACTTATTCTTCTTGAGGCACATCCCTTCAGAGAGCTTCGCTTCCGACATAACCCAAGGTATCTTCACGGATGTGAGGTATTCAACGGCAAGGATAAGGGGAAGAAAGCCAATGCAAAGGCAAAGCAGTGGGCAAAAGAAAATAAGTTTTCGCTTGTTACCTCAGGGGGAGATTTTCACGATTATAAAGACACAGTCCCCGGAGGAATAATTACGGATGAACCCATAAAAACAAATGAGGATCTTCTGAGAATTCTCAGAAGCGGAAGCTATACGCTTATAGAAGAATAACTCCGTTTTTTTGTATGCCGACAGCATTTCTCCGACTGAAGAGGCATTTTCCGTCAGCGTTCGGTCTGCGTTTTTTCTGCAGAAAGCAAGCCTCTGTTTTTTCGCAATTCCTTATTTTTCAATATGTTTCACCTGTTTTAGGCTTACCGTTTGTCTGCGGTAAGTCTGTATTTTTTTATAATAACCCGTAAAGATATCCGTTTTTTTCCGCAGAGACTTTGCTGACGTACATACAATTATATATAGAATGAATTATAAAGATTATCAGATTGTTTTCAGAAAGGCTCCAAGGCGAAAAAAATTTTTTTGAAAAAATTTCAAAAACCCCTGATATGAGGGAGAGAAAAAATTTCTCTTCTGATAGAATATCCGTGTATTGAAGACAAATAATGAATTTTTCATATACGGGAGGATATTTTTATGCAGGACAAAGGTTTTATCAAAGTGCCGAGAGGCTGTGTTTTTCAGGATATATTCAAGGACCGTCAGGTATTTTATTTTTATTTTATGCTTTTATATCTTGCAAGATATAAGGCGGGTGTGGTAGACGGTATCTATGTAAGCGAAGGACAGGTTCTTATCACCAAAAAGAAGCTTGCCGAATATACCGCACTTCCCGAAAAGGATGTTCGCGCTCTTCTTGAAAGGTTTGAGCGTTACGGCTGTATTACAAAGCAGAATATAAAAAATAAATATACTCTCATAACCCTTCTTCCGGTGTTTGCCGACGGCAAGCCGCTTGAGAAGATAGGAAATGTAAAAAGAAAGTCACAGGAAAATGAAACGAAGGTGTATTATCCGGAGTCTGAAGCAATTCATCCCGATTGTGAAGAAAAAGCTATAAGCAGTACCCGGGAATGTAACAAGCCTGCCGGAAGAACAGTGCAAGAAAGAGAAGAAAACAAAAAAATAAAATCAGATGAAAATTCTTCTGAGGATAAAAAAATTAAAGAATCCGTTTCTGAAGAAAACAGAGCTGCGGATTCAATGTCGCTCCTTAAAAGGATTCAGCAGAAGATGATAAGCGATTATGAAAACGGCTGCAGCCGTGACCCCGAGGAAGAAGAAAGAAGAGAGAACAGCTTCAATTCTTATTACAATAATGTATTTTCTGCAGATAAAAGAACAAAAGACACTGAGGTAAGCGGTCAGCGGTTTTTCTCCGAGGCAAGCAGAGCCAGATATGAAAATGCCTGCTGTGAAAAATTACCCTACGGAAAGTTCGCAAATATTTATCTTACGGCAATGCAATATGAGGAATTAAAATCTCTGAGCTCATCCTATGACAGTCAGATAGAAAGGCTGTCTGCTTATCTTAAAGCAAATCCCTCTAAAAAATATGAGGACCATTTTGCTTTGCTGTGTCTTAATATAGAAAAGGATAAGCTTAGCGGCGGAAGATTCAACCGCAATGAGGAATGCACTCCCGATCCTACTGCATCCTATGATATAAAAAGGGCGGAGCTGAGAGCGCGGACAAGTGTTCCGGTTGTAAAAAAGCGGAACAGAGAAACAGGATTATGGGAGCCGGTTAAAAAAAGTGAAGAATAAGCTGCAGGTATACAGCTTATTCTCCTCTTGTGATTATTTCTTGTTTATAAAATAATATGCAGCACCGGCACAGAGTGTAAGTCCTCCTGCTGCCGCAATAAGAGCAAGGCGTTTTACCTGCTCCATGCTTGTGGGAATGTGGGTGAGAATGAATTCCTGCAGGGGAGAAGAAAGCTTTTCGTCGGTGAGCTCCTCATATGTAAGCGTATGTGTTGAAAAAGTGCTGAGGTCATTTTTGTCAAGCTCAATAATACGCACTCCTCTTTTAAGCTTCGGTCCGTATACATTGAAGCCTGCACACTGAGTGTATATGAGCTTTATTCCTTCTTTTTCAGCAACAAAAGAATTGATGTGATCGTGTCCTACGATAAGTGCCAGCACATTTCCTTTTTCCTTGAGAACATCAAATTCTCCCGAGTTTTTGTCGGGAACAGCGGGGCTTTCCTTCATAAAGCCTCCGTTTCGGATTATTTCATCAGGAAGCACATAGAATTCCCCTTTGTGTGTTCTGAAGGCTTCTACTGCACCTTTTGTGCCGAATTTTACTCTTTTCAGCACGTCGTAGAACTCAGGAACCGGGATGTGCTGAAAAACAACAGAGGGAGTATATTTTCCGTTTTCACGTGCTTTTTCTCTTTCTTCTCTGAAAAAGCTCAGCTGAGCTTCACTTACGGGGAGATATTCACCGGAAATAGCCTGAGGCAGGCAGTCGAACAGATATAAATCGAATATATGCTCTTCGCCGCAGTACAGGGGAAGACGGAAAGTTCCTTTGTCGTCAGCGCATCTGTATTCGCCGTGAACAGAAAATTCACTTTCGTTATAGATATCTGCCTGCTCGCTGTTGGAAAGTCCTACCTGACAATCGTGATTTCCGAAGGTAACACAGAAGGGAATGCCTGCTTCTTCAATGGGACGTATGATTTCTTTTATGGTTTTTCTTGCATTCTCTTTTTTGTCACCCCTGTAAAAAGAGGGATGAACTCCGTAAATCTGATCTCCTGTAAAAACAACAAGGTCGGGTTTTTCCTTTTTCAGGGCAAGTTTTATAAGCCTCAGTGTGTCGGGCGATACCTTCGCTCCCTCCTGCACATCAGCAATCTGCATTATCCTGAATTTTCCGTTATCATTGAATTTCAACATAATATCACCTGAAAATATTATACCACATAATAATCAAACAGGCAAATTATAATTTATCGGTGCAATGGGCGCAAAAATCACCATATTTGCCGCGCAAATAATATAAGTGTGCGTGCGGATATATGAGAGTGTTATATTTTTTAGTTTTTTGTCTCTTATGAACCGGTAAAGCGCTTTGTTTTCGCCGCTTCGCAGTACCGTCGTACAGCTTGCCAGCGGCAAAAACAACAACTATGGCAATTTTTGTCCCATTGCCGGTGGGCGGCTCAAGGAAAGTTTGTGCAGGACAGGTTCGTCGTTCCGACGAATTTCGGATTTTTTGGTTGTGTTAAAAAGATTGGTATGGTCGGTGGTTCATAAATGCTCATATTTCACGCCATTGCATCCGTTTTT
>JAZSNB010000104.1:0-11649 GCA_045536195.1 Acutalibacteraceae bacterium | reverse complement strand
ACGCCGTCAATATTATCCTTACCTATTACATAGACGTCTGGGTCAGTAAGGTTAAAGTCTTCCACAGGTCTTTCTTCATTGTTCATGATACCAACATAACCGTCGTCTTGTGTATTTATAGTATAGGAAACATCATCTTCCGGATTATCATATGTTGCAGAGTATAATCCATTATGCTCAAGATAATATCTTTCTTTTAGTAATGATTCGTCAAACGAATCGCCAAAATAAATCTTAGCTACATCTTTACAAATCATTCTTGGGTCAACATCCGGGTTTGTATACGAAATCATATCGTAAAGAGTATCACCGCAGATGATTTCAAAATCATCTGGAAGCGTAAGATTCTGATATGTATTACCAATAACATTCTTAGCTTCAGAAACGGCATCTGCTACAGGCTTTATTTCAAGCCCTATTTCATTATATTCCTTTGTGTCATCAAGCTTATCTTTTTCTCTGCCAAAAACAAAAAACAGGATTACCGCAACAAGAAGCACAACTAAAAGACAAGCTATTGCAAACATTATGTTTTTTCTCATTCTTTTCATTTCGTTCACCTCTTTAAATTTAATTTAATTGTTGTAAAGTGTACTTTATTTACGCATTTTAACTGTACATCGGACTCACCCCTTACTTGTTTTTATTTGTTAATACCGTTATACTCCAACGATTTACATTTTTCAACTGTAATATTGCATAAAATTACATAGTTGCATTTGTATGCTTTATGCACAGATTTCCTGTTCTACTATATAAGAGTCTGAAAAGTCCGATTTGGTTGCAGTGGTGAAAAAAATATTTTTTGAGATTTCCAAGCGAGTGAAATTACATTCAAAAAACTACCCCCACCCGCACAAAGCGGATGGGGGTAAAATAACAGCTTTCAGATATCACACCCTGAGCTTATTTACTAGCTTGTCGGTTTTGTAATCGAACACGAAAATATATTCACCGCAGGCTTCTAAGAAATACGAGCCGCCGTTCTTTATTTCGTCTGCGTTTCGCTCCAAGATAAAAAAAGAACGATACTCCTCGATTGCCTCGGTTTAAACGGGACGCCCCACCAGCCTGCGTTCATTCCTGCAATATTTTCAAATATTTATCTATCCTCGCTTCGATATAGCTTGCAAACAGATTTTCCATTGCGGAAAGATTGTGTTTTACATAGTATTCGTCGAAAGCATTGTAATAGGTGATTCGATCGGTGAATTTGATATTGATGGGCGGATATCCCGCTTTCATCAGTTCCAGATTCACGAGCAATCTTCCAGTTCTGCCGTTACCATCGATAAAGGGGTGGATCCCTTCGAATTCAATATGGAAACGCGCCAGCTTCGTCACAATATGCTCGGTGCTCTCTGTAAAATCACGAAGGAGCTGCTCCATCTTGGGTTCAATCAGATACGGCTGCACCGGCTCATGCTGTGCACCCATGATACGCACAGGCACCCTACGATAAACACCGCGGTCATCCTTTTTATCCGCAAGCACAAGAAAATGGATTTGCTTAATGACGCTTTCGCTGATTGGAACATTATCCTTCACCAGCTCGCTCACATATTCAAAAGCCTCTTTGTGACCAACGGCTTCCATATGATCTTTGAGTGGCTTCTTATCTATCGTAAGACCGCGAAGCACCAAATCCGTTTCACGCAATGTCAGCGTGTTACCTTCAATGGCATTGGAATTGTAGGTGTACTCAACAATGAATTCTTCGTTGAGTCTGGCCGCCTCACCCTCTGTCATAGGACGTCTACCGTCTAATTCGTTTTTCTTTTGTTCTATTCTGGAAAGAACGCTTTCTTTTGATCTGTATCTTCCATCCGCAGGTTTCTCTGCGTCGATTGGAATCTTCCATCCGCGACCTTCTTGATATGCACCCGGGATCTTGCCTTCAGCACAGAGTACACGGATTCTTCTATCGGAAATGCCCCATTTTTCTGCGGCTTGTTTTACTGTCATAAACATAGAATATCCCTCCGTTAGTATCTATTATACCACCTTTTCGGAACAATATCAATAGTATCGGAATAATATTTTGCGTTTTAACGGAATAATATTGGCGCATAATGCGGAATATTCCCCATTATCGGAATAATGCAAATCTTCATATCGGTATGATGTATCCAATAAAAAAGGATACCGAAATGGTATCCTTTTTTATTTGGTGCGGCAAACGGGACGCCCCACACGGGTTCAAGTCTGCGTTACGCTCCAAGATAAAAAATGAACGATACTCCTCGATTGCCTCAGTTTAATCGGGACGCCCCACCAGCCTGCGTTTTTACTTTGCTATTACCGAAGGCTTGCTTTCGCAGGCTTTGCAGAATCCTTCGGATTCTGGAATTCTGCGTCATATACTGTCATAAATAAAAAAGAGACATCAAATAGATGTCTCTTTTTTATTGGTGCGGCAAACGGGACGTTGCTCCACGGGTTCAAGTCTGCGTTTCGCTCCAAGATAAAAAAAGAACGATACTCCTCGATTGCCTCGGAGTATCGTCGTTTTTTATGTCTGTCTTGTACAAAATAGATGACAGGTGTTATGCCTAAAATATAATACCTATATTCATCAACACAATCAGTTTTTATCTGTCAATGTGAATCCCAGCAACAATGTCCGAAACATTTGCATCGCACCATTCGGTCAATAAATCATACCGTTCGATTGAATTTTGTTTACTTTTCATCCCTTTATTGATACAATTTCATTAAGAAAACTACCTTAATTCATATTATACAGTTTTACAAGCAGTAAAAAAACGAATAGACATACTTAGACACGATGTGTTGTGCAACTTATAAAGGATATAACCAACACTACGATGAGAAAGTGGTAATTCCAATGGGCTATTAATTCCATTTAACAATATAAAATGTCTAACAATAAGTCAACACAACGAACACGATTAATACAACGGAGGTATATAATTATGAAATCTAGAATATTCAAAAAAGTTCTTGCAGCTTTCTCTGCGTTTTCAATGGCTATAACTATGACAATAGGAGCAAACGCAGCAACTTATTACAATCCGGCAACCTTCAACACCACAGGTGGCACAGGAGGTTCGCCAAAGGTTACCTGCTATATATATAAGGAACATCATAATGCAACTCAAGGCACAGTCGGACGCACATGCTACGGAGTCTACAACGGCCTCAATGATTCAGACCTTATCACTAATTGGACAGCCGGCGGATACCTTTATACCACTACCATGAATCACCCACTTAGCGGTTCTGCAACTTCTAAGAACAATTATAAGGCTGAACGTGTGGCAACCGGTCTCTCTCAGTCAACGGCATTTATTACATATAGCCTATATATGAATAGCAACAGCGCTGCGTTCGGCACATCTACATATAACAGAAACGGCACATTTTAATTTGTTTACTACTTGATTGCCTGACGTAAAATATTCGTCAGGCAATCTTTGTATATGCAGAAACGTTATGCTATTGATTACTTTTGGCTCATCAATTTGAACTCACCGAAATACAATAAGAATTTATTTTAAATCGGTGCAACCGTTTGCCACCTTCAAGGCTCTTATATAATAAAGGGATAAAGACATCTGACACCGTTTAAGGAGGGGTTTTATGAAAAAGCTGATTTGTGTTATTGCAGCGGTGAGCGTTACTTTGCTGGGTGGGTGCAGTGACAAGCCTGAGCTTATTGATTTATCGTCACTTGAAAGCACTATTGATGAAGAGGTATCGACACCTCTGGATACTATCATTACATCCTATCAGCAAGATTCATATAAAAAGCAGATGATAGGAACGAGTGCTAGCTGTACATTCAGCGGTGAGAATATGCTTATTTACTCAAGTCTGGGGCAGGACGCTAAGGACTCTATCGGTTCGCAGACAAAGCAGTTCTACAAGCTTGACCTCAAGACGGGTGAATGCGTACCTATGTGTACGGTTCCCGGTTGCACACACGATTATGATGCCGGCACTGCCTGCATAAACAATCAAAAAATAAGCCGCCCGACTGCTGTCGGTGATGATGTATGGTATCTGAGTCATAATACAATTATGAAACAAAGCGGCGGCACGAGCGAGGTCATTTTCGAAAACAAGTTCTGTACGGAATATGAGGAAAGCATATACAGAGAATACGAGGGGCACAAATATGTTCTGAGCAGCTTTATTCTTGATGATGACAGCGTATATCTTTTCGGCCCTACCTACACAGTAAGGCTTGACAGACAGACAATGAAGCCTGAGGAATACATTCCGCTCAGCGAGGCTATGATATTCTCACAGTTTGTCTGCTACGGAAAGGCTTATGTATGCAACGAGCTTCAGGAACTGATTATGGTGGACTACAATACAAAAGAAGTAAAAAAGCTCGGCGACCAGATAAACAATGCCTGCACATACGGCGGTATGCTTTACTACACAAGATACAACGGCGGTATGCCTTCGCTGTACTGTGCAAGCATTGACGGAAGCGGTGAAAAGAAGCTGTGTGATGACTGCTACATGGATTTTGTAATTAAGGACGGCAAGGTATTTTATCACAACTATGCAACGGGCGGTAATTTAAGGTTTTATGACCTGTCTACCGGACAGGACGCCGTGATATATGACGGTATGACAGCTTGCGACTGCATTGTAACGGCAGAGCACATAGACAGAATCTTTGCTATCGGCGAGGTTCGCAAATCCGGCGGTCAGGGTATCTGCAATATCATCATCTCCGTAAAGACGGACGGCAGCGGACTTTGGACAAAGGAAATCGACGGAACAGACACAATCCTTTAAATCATGAGGTGGTGCTCTATGAAGAAAAAATTATTATGTTCTTTTATTGTATTCAGTCTGCTTATGCTTGCAGGCTGTGATGGAAAAACCTCCGATGCTGACACATCATCAGATACATTCACAAACGAGCTTTCGAGTTCCTTGGGAGAAACAGCTTCATTATATGATTCTTCTTATGCTCCTGATTCTGAGGCAACAAGCGGTAACATAACAGGCGTTTCCTCTGGTATGAATGTTTTTATAAACACCGAAAACGGACAGATAGCCTCAGGTCTGGCTGAAAAGCAAGACCTAAGCAAAGGATTATCTCTCACGGTATATACTTCATTTATGCCGGAAAGCTCGTTGCACTTTAGTCAGGCAGAGGCTGACATTTACGTTTTCTGCAACGGACAGGTTATTAATCATTCGGAAGACAAGGAAAGCACTCCATCAGAGAAGACAAGGCACACTATTTCACTCGCTACGATGAACAGCATTCCTATATACATTCCTCCGACATCCATCGGTGACTATGAGGATGCCTTATTGTGGATATGTATAAACTATATGCCTGATTATGTTGCACAAGACGGTATGGGAGAAGTGCAGATGACCAGTCTGTGGTATGTTCCTGTTACATCACAAGGTATGAGTGATACCTCATCGCCATATGAAGCTGATGAAGAAAACTACCTTGTCGGCATAAGGCCGACTACCTCGGGCGGTGAAAATATAAACGCTCCTTATATTGATATCGGCACATACAGCGAGAAGTATCACAGCACGTCCAAAAACACTATGGACGATTTATCACGAATCGATTCAGATACAGATTTTGCTCTGACAGCTTATCTTGAAAGCGACGCAGATTACTACTTTGCAGTTTTCCGCAATGGCGAACTTCTCGACGCATTTAACGGGAAAAGCTTTATGAATGGTAGCTTTTGCGGTGGAAAGCGTATGATTAAGTATTCATTTGACAAAGCGTCATTGCCCCCAAACGGTGTATACTCTTACAATGTAATTGCGATGCCCACCGAAGCTGAAATAAGTGACGACGGCTCAAATTTCGCCGTGAGCTATCGTCGCAGGATAACAATTGCTGTTAACGAAAATCCATCTTGACAGGAGGTGCAGATATGCTCAGGCAGGAACTGAAGCGAATACTTCAAAGCCGTGTGTTTATTATACTTGCGGCTTTGACTGCTATATATTTTGCATACCTTACGGCGAGCTATTTTTTTAGCAAC
Organism: Acutalibacteraceae bacterium; assembly: GCA_045536195.1. Taxonomy (GTDB): domain Bacteria; phylum Bacillota; class Clostridia; order Oscillospirales; family Acutalibacteraceae; genus RUG806. Next base: position 5,641 of record JAZSNB010000104.1, on the reverse strand, counting down.
CAGCAGACAATTTCTCAGTATCAAAAGGATGCCGAGGTGACAAATGCATTTCTGAGTGAGGTGTCTGACCAATCGGCTGACAGAGCGAACCTTTATAACACCCTAAAGGAAGTGTATCTGGAAGCTGAAAATGAGCTTGGAAGGCTATCTGCACAAGGCACGGGCGAAGGCGGACAGATGAGTGACGAGATGCAGGCGGCATATGACAGATGGAGAATCGCTATGCACGCACTTGACTGTGTGGGTTATCAGTTTGACGAATACCCTTCTTTTGCAGAAAAAACGATAAAGAAAGCATACCTGCTGAGCAATGACGGGTCGCAGGATGAATACACGATACGTCTTAACAAGAAGGCTGTAGAAGAATACAATGTCGCAAGGAGCTTTTCGCTCATTGATACAAAGCCTGCGGGCATCTGGCATGAGATGTATTCTGCAAGGTACAGGTATTTTTACATATTCCTCGTTTTTGTCTTTGTTATTCTGTCGGCAGATATATTTTGCTATGAGCACACTCACCGACTTTGCGGCATGGTATTCACCTCGAAAAACGGCAGAAAAAGCCTGCTTTTTGCAAAGCTTTGTTCACTATGGCTGATTGCGGTGGTTACAATTGCAGTCATAACAATTGCGGACATATCGGTTTGTCTGTCTATCGTCGGCAGGGAGCTTATCTTTGAGCCTGTTCAGGTTCTTCCTATATTCCGAAGAAGCACGGCGGATTTAAGCTTTCTTACGCTTATAATTTATTCAGGGGTTATAAGACTTTTGCTTTTGCTTCTTGTGATATGTCTTGTGGCGGCAATAAGCACAGTTTCAAGGAATGCACTTATTTCGCTGAGCATAAATGCTGTACTTATGTTCACGGCATTTGCTCTGTACAGTTACTCAATCGGATATGAAAAGATAAACAGCATTTCGGGCGAAATCGTCTTATACGAAAAGCGGTTTGAGCTTTATGAAAAGCTGAGGGGTTTCCTTCCGGTATGCTTTGTAAATCCTATATCGTACGTTGAGAAGTTTGATTATATGAACATCTGCGGATATCCGATTTCAAGGCTTGCAGTTTGTATTACTGTGACAATACTTATTTCGGCAGTGCTTGTTTTGACTGCATTTTCCCGCTTCGGCAAGGCATCGAAAGCTATCAGACTAAAGATAAAAAAGGGGTGAGAGCTATGGAGCTAAAATTTATAAATCTTTCAAAATGCTACGGAAAGAAGCAGGCGCTTATAGATTTCAGTGCTACCATGAATGAGGGTGTTTATGCACTCTTAGGGCCTAACGGAGCAGGAAAATCGACGCTGATGAACTGTCTTTCCGACCTTATTGAGCCGACGAGCGGAGAGATACTTTTTGACGGAAAAAGCATAAAAGCTATGGGGGCTGATTTCCGCAGCATATATGGTTTTATGCCGCAAAGCTACGGACTGTATCCGTCCTTCAGGGCGATTGACACTCTGCGTTATTTTGCAAGGCTCAAGGGGATTGAAAACTCAGAGAAAAAGATTACACAGCTTCTTGAAACGGTCAATCTTACAGATTCGGCGAACAAGAGAGTGAAGGGCTTTTCGGGCGGTATGAAAAGGCGGCTTGGCATAGCGATAGCTTTGCTCAACGACCCGAAGGTGCTTGTTCTTGACGAGCCTACGGCGGGGCTTGACCCGAAGGAACGAATTCGTCTGAGAAACCTCATAAGTGAAGTAAGCTTTGACAGAGTTGTGATATTTGCGACTCACATAGTGTCGGATGTTGAGGCGATTGCCGGAAACACTATTCTTCTGCAAAACGGAAGGGTGCTCAAAAGCACCGGCACCTGCTCTCTTATCGAAAGCATTGAGGGCAAGGTATGGGAAGCGAAGGTCAGAAACGCTGACGAGGCAATACTTGAAAACTCCTTCAGAATATCCAACATTACAAAGGTTTCAGACGGTGCAATTATACGAATCGTAAGCGACAGCAAGCCATACGAAAATGCTGTTAGTGTTTCCCCTTCCCTTGAAGATGTATATTTATATTACTTTGACGAGGCGGCGAGCAAAAATGACTAGGCTTATGTATTACGAATGGTACAAAGCACTTGGTGGGTTCAAATGGCTGATTATTGTAGTCATACTAATTATCAAGGCGGTATTTTCATATCAATCGCTTGATGTATCGGTTGACTTTTCCGTACCGATATACAGAGAATACATCTCAGAGCTTTCTGAAATGTCGCAAAGTGAAGCGGAGAAATTTATACTTTCCGAAAACGAAAGGATAAATTCGGTGCTGGGCGGCTACTCTGAAATGGAGAGTGCTTACTCGTCGGGAAAGCTGTCACTTGAAGAATACAAGGCATACATAAAAATCTATCATGATGCGAAATCAAAGGCTTCCGCTTTCAATGCTGTATACCAAAAATACGAACAGCTGTCTATGCTCAGTAATGAAAACAGGATATATTTCTACGACCTTGAGTGGTACACCTTCGGGGAATACATGGGGCTTGATTTCTTTGCGATTTTCCTCATTATGATATTTACAGTACCTATATTCTGCAGGGAACATTCTTTAAACACGCATCATCTCAACATGGTATGCAAAAACGGAAGAACAAAGCTTCATATAACAAAGCTAATGCTTGGGTTTATCTCAGGTCTTGTACTCGGCGTGTTGGTGTACTCAATTGACTTTGCAATTTTCGGCTTGCGATACGGATTTGAATATTCGGATATGCCGATACAAGCGGTTATGGGGTGCTCGCATAATGCAGACAATGTATCAGTTCTCGGGATGTTTGCGGCTATGTCTGTTTCAAGGGTGCTGTGGTGCGGGTGTCTTGCATTGATGATTTGCGGAATATGTGCACTTTTACGTAACAACATAATATCTGTTATAATGTGTGCGGCACTTTTGTTTTTCCCTATGCAGGTTCTGAAGCTGAACGAAAACTCACCCTCATGGCTCTGCAGCATAAGCATTTTATCGGGACTTAGCGGCAGCAAGGAGAACATTGATATACTTACACCTCTCATCAACACGGCTATATGGATTGTTATAAATCTGTTGGTTTCGGCGGCGGTGTACACCAAGCGGAGAGAATAGCTTCTGTATCGGCGGTTACGTTCCTGCGAAAGAGCGGAACACATATAAACAACAAAAAAAGGATACCGATATGGTATCCTTCTTACTTGGTGCGGCAAACGGGACGCCCCACACGGGTTCAAGTCTGCGTTTCGCTCCAAGATAAAAAAAGAACGATACTCCTCGATTGCCTTAGTTTAAACGGGACGCCCTACACGGGTTCAAGTCTGCGTTTCGCTCCAAGATAAAAAAAGAACGATACTCCTCGATTGCCTCGGAGTATCGTCGTTTTTTATGGTGCGGCAAACGGGACTTGAACCCGTACGTCAAGGACACACGCCCCTCAAACGTGCCTGTCTGCCAATTCCAGCACTGCCGCATATGTTATTGAGTTTTTGCTCTCTTTGTGAGTGCTTTAACATTATAACACGTAATATAGGCAATGTCAAGCCTTTTTTTGAAAAAAGTCGAGATTTTGCTTTTTGCACAGTTTATTTAAAATTTATTCCACAAAACCGACAAAACGCATAACTGTTTATCCTGTTTTTCGCTTCGCTTTGTTGACAGCATAATATAACTATGATAAAATTATCGTAGCATTTTAGTGGTGACTTATTGCACACATTTTCCGTTATTATTGGTATGGGGCAGGTTACTTAATATTACTATAATGAGGCAAAGGCTATGAAAAAAGCGATAATTATCGGAGCCGGACCTGCGGGACTTACTGCGGCGTACGAGCTTCTTACAAAAAACGAGGGGTACTCCGTCACTATCCTTGAGCAGTCGACGGCAATCGGTGGCATCTCTCAGACAGTTTCATATAACGGCAACAGAATGGACATAGGCGGTCACCGTTTCTTCTCAAAGAGCGAAGAGGTCAGAAAGATATGGCGTGAGCTTATGCCGCTTCAGAGTGCGCCTTCTTATGATGACAAGGTTTTAGGCCGCAAGTCCGTACTTGAAAAGGGCAACGATGCGGACCCTGAGGTAAGCGATGAGGTTATGCTCGTCAGAGAGAGGGTTTCGAGGATATACTACGGTGGGCATTTCTTTGACTATCCGATTTCTTTAAAGCCTGACACTATTAAAAATATGGGGCTTATAACGACGGTGCGTGCGGGGGTTAGCTATCTTTACGCCTGCGTATTCAAAAAGCCTGAGACAAATCTTGAGAACTTCTACATAAACCGTTTCGGCAAGGTTTTATACTCTATGTTCTTTGAGGGCTACACACAAAAGCTCTGGGGCAGGCATCCGAGGGAGATTTCTGCTGACTGGGGTGCACAGAGGGTCAAGGGGCTTTCTATTACGGCACTTATCAAGGACATTTTCTCGAAGCTTTTTATAAAGGGCAAAAACAGGAAGGTTGAGACTTCACTTATTGAGCAGTTCTGGTATCCTAAATACGGTCCTGGACAGCTTTGGGAGCTTATGGCAAGACGCATTGAGGAGCTTGGCGGAAGGATTCTTTTCGGGCACTCGGTAAAGGCTATTCACTGTGATGACCGTCACATAGGATATGTTGAATGTGAGACAGAGAGCGGAAACGTGAAATTTGAGGGAGATATATTCTTCTCGTCGATGCCTGTAAACGAGCTTGTTTCCTCTATGGGAGACACGCCCTGCAATGTTGTCAGAAAGATTGCGAAGGGCTTGCCGTACAGGGATTTTGTAACTGTAGGGCTTTTAGTTGACAGGCTCAATCTCAAAAACGAAACGGGCAGGAAGACCCTTTCTGATATTGTTCCCGACTGCTGGATATACGTTCAGGACACAGGTGTAAAGCTTGGCCGTATTCAGATATTCAACAACTGGTCGCCGTACATGGTGGAAAAGCCTGAAGACACGGTATGGCTGGGGCTTGAATACTTCTGTGATGAGGGCGACGAATTCTGGTCGATGGACGAAAAGGAATGTACAGACTTCGCTGTTTCGGAGCTTGTCAGAATGGGCATTATTGAAAAGGGCGCTGTTCTTGATTCCCACAGGGAGAGAGTGAAGAAGGCTTATCCTGCTTACTTTGACACATACAAGTATTTTGACAGAGTGATAAAGTTCCTTGACAGCTTTGATAATCTCTACTGCATAGGCAGAAACGGTCAGCACCGCTACAACAACATGGACCACTCGATGGTAACTTCCATGGTCGCTTGTGAGAGTATTTTAAGCGGGGATACGGATAAGACGGCGCTTTGGAGCGTCAACACGGAAAAATCCTACCACGAAACGAAAATGGAGAGCGAAGAAAAGGCATGAGCGCAGAAGAGGTAAAAATCGCCGAGCCGACGGAAAAACCGTCTAAAAAAGCGGAATATAAAAGGAAAATAGAGGGGTGGCTCAACGAAGCGTTGCTTTATGCGGGGCTGTTTTTGCTGACGCTGATTCTCTTTTTCGTGGCAAAACCGCTCATTGAAGTGCAAAGAAAAGGCGCGGTTGCGCAAGCCTTTATCGTGGTTTGTTTGGGAGTGATTGCCGTACTCGTCGCGTACATGGGTATGACGAAACGACTTACCACGGCTCGGATTGTAGCCCTCTTGCTTTTGGCGGGGTTTATTATCCGAGTGGGGTATAT
>JAZSNB010000161.1:0-17971 GCA_045536195.1 Acutalibacteraceae bacterium | reverse complement strand
CAAAGGAAGAGCAGGCAGATATTTACCGTTCATATTCAATGTGTATAGGGCTTGATAATCCGGATAAGTCTGTTGATGTTGACACTTTTAATCTTCCCTTATATTCCTCCGACGGGGAAAAGAAGCTTTTCAATTTCTGGATGCTTGACTGCGCAGGACAGAATAAGGAAACAAAGCTCTGCTACGAGGCGGTGCTTCCCGAAACTATCGGATGGTATAAGAAGAAAAGTGCCGAGCTCAGAGAAGAAAACGGCGGAAAGCCTCTTCCTTCTCTTATGTTTCAGCATATTCCCATGCCCGAAAGTGCTTCTTTGCAGATTGAATGTGATAAAAATGATCCTCTTGCCGTGCCATATTATGAAAGGGGAGAGCTCAGAGGCTATGTAAAGCTTGACCCCGCAAAGGCTCACGGTTTTCTCGGTGAAGCAATGTGCTGCTGTCATGAAAACTACGGTCAGCTTGAGGCACTGCAGGAAGCGGGCGATGTAAAGGCTGTTGTTTATGCACACGATCATACCAATAATTTTATCGGTGAGCACGACGGTATCCGTATTATACAGTCATCCTGTGCGTCATTCAGATGCTACGGAAATCATTTAAGAGGTGTAAGAGTTTTTGAAATTGATGAAAGCGAACCGTCAAATTTCAAAACATATTTTCTTACATACTGGGAGCTTTGCGGTACTTCTCTTTTGAGCAAAGCCAGACATCTGTGGGATGCTGATGAATGCGAGAAGAAGAAAATGACAATTCTTGCTTCTGCGGGAGCCGTCAGCTTGCTTGGTGCAGGTGCGGCTGCAGCAAATTATATTTTCAGGAGATATAAAAATGGATAAGCTTTTTGAAAAACAACTTGATTCAACCAATGTTTTCAAGGGGAAACTTCTTGATGTATACAGCGACAGTATTCTTTTGCCTAACGGTAATACATCAAAAAGAGAATATATAAAGCATAACGGGGCTGCATGTGTTGTTCCCGTGGATAAGGATAATAATGTTATTGTAACAGAACAATTCAGATATCCCTTCGGTAAGGTGCTTACCGAGATTCCGGCAGGTAAGCTTGATTCAAAGGACGAACCCCATCTTGATGCGGCTTTAAGGGAGCTTAAGGAAGAAACGGGGTATACCTCTGAAAACGTGATATATCTTGGTGAGTTTTACGGTGCGTGTGCTTACACAAATGAGATTATTCATATGTATCTTGCAACAGATCTTAAAGAAGGCGAACAGAAGCTTGATGCAGATGAATTCCTTAATGTAAAAAAAGTTCCCCTTGAAAAGCTGGTTGAAGAAATAATGAAAGGCAATATTCCCGACGGAAAAACACAGACGGCAATTCTTAAAGCCTATATGTTTTTAAATAAAAAATAAAAAAGAAAAGAGGAATGCTTTATGTCGATTCTTTACACAATGCTTAAGGTAATTTCAGTTACTCTCACTTCTATGGCACTGATGTTTTTTTATCCCAACTCTGCAGATCCTCACGATGTGAAAGATCCCGAAAATGTGAAAGCTAATTTTACCGTTCTTTCAGATGCTCACATTGAAGGAAATAACCCCGATACTTATGACGTTTTTACAAAGATTCTTTACGATGTGAAAAATACCGCAACGCGTAATGATGCTCTCATTATGCTTGGTGATAACACAATGAACGGCCAGCATATCGAAAGCATATTCTTCTACGGACTTGAAAAAGTTATTTGCCCTGCCGATAAAATCATAAATGTTATGGGAAACCACGATACAGGCAACGGCACGGATGTGTATGATGCATGCCTTTCAAAATTTATCGGATACAACAATGCATTTTTTGATATGGATATCGATAAGCCTTATTATGTTACCGATATTGAAGGCTACACCGTTATTGTTCTCGGAAGTGAAAAGGACGGTGTTGACTATTGTCATATGAGTGATGATCAGTATTTCTGGCTGAAGGAACAGCTTGATATTGCTACTGAAGACGGTAAGCCTGTTTTTGTTGTTAATCATCATCCCTATTTCCTTCTTGACTGCACATATTCTGTCCATGAGCTTCTTAATTCCTATAAGAATATTTTTTATTTCTTCGGTCATACTCATTGGCCTCTCAATAATTATGAAACATTTATCGACCACGGAAATTATGTTTCCGTAAATCTGCCCCGCTGTGCAGATATTATTTCTGACGACGGCGGAGAAATTGATGATAATTCAGGTATCGGTATGCAGGTTGAAGTGTATGAAAATGAGGTTGTTCTCAGAATGAGAAACTTCTATGAAGGCGGCTGGATAGAAGATTACGAAGAAAGCTTTGTTATTGAATAAAGCTGACTAAACAAAAAAAACAGGAGGTAAGCCTTTCGGGGACTTACCTCCTTGAATTTTATTCTGCTTCTTTTTTGTATTTGCTTGCAAGGGTCAGGTATCCCATTGCATTCATTTTGTTGCCCATAATCTGCTGAGGGGAGAGCTCTTTAATTACGGCTGCGGGAATGCCTGCTGCAAGAGAATTGGGAGGAATGACTGTTTTTGCCGTAACCACGGCACCTGCTGCAACAATGGAGTTTTCTCCGATAACAGCACCGTCAAGCACCACGCTTCCCATACCGATAAGTGCATTGTCGCCGATGGTTGCACCGTGCACAAGAGCATTATGACCTACGGTAACGCCGTTTCCGATAACAGCCTCTTCCTTCATTCCTACGTGAACCGTTGCGTTATCCTGAATGTTGGAATTTTCGCCTATTTTAATTGCACACATATCGCCTCTGAGCACTGCAGAATACCAGATTGAACTGCCCTTGCCGATTGTAACATCTCCGATCACGGATGCGTTTTCAGCAACAAATACACTGTCGTCAATAACGGGTGTTTTTCCTGAGAAAGACTTTATCATAATAATTCCCCTTTTTTGTGTTTTTTATTATTTTAACATATATTACACAGGGAATCAATAATACAAATAGGTTTCAGGTGTTGAAAAAACTGTAAAGATATTGACTTATCTGTCTGATTATTCTATTATATTAATAATAAATGAGGGAGGCAAAAATATGAAGATTATTCTTGTAGGCGCAGGCTCCATCGGCGGTACTACTGCCACAATGCTCAGAGAAAAAGGACATAATATCGAAATTATCGAAGCAAATCACGAAAGAGCAGAAAAAATCAGAACTGAAGGTATCACTCTTACCGGTGCACTGGGAAATCATACTCAGAAATTCACTGTTTATGAAAGTCCCGATGAGCTCACAGAGGTTTATGATGTTTGTATTATAGCAACAAAGTATTTTGCACTGGCTCCCGTAGCCGAAGCAATGCTTTCCCACGTAAAGCCCGACGGTCTTTTTATGTCAATGCAGAACGGCATCTGTACAAAGATTCTTTCAGATGTTGTCGGTGTTGATAAAACAGCAGGCTGTATGATAGGCTTTGGTGCAACAATGCTCCCCAACGGTGACGTTAATGTTACCTCGGGCGGTGAGCTTAAAATCGGCAGAGTCAACGGAAAAATCGACGATAAGATAACCGCTCTCGGTGAAGTATATAAGGCTCTTCTTCCCACCAAGGTTGTTGACAATATTGATGCTCAGCTTTATTCAAAGCTTATTATCAATTCATGCATAAATTCCATTGCCGCACTTACCGGTGAATGTGTAGGAGTTATGCTTTCAGCTGATGAAGCAAAGTCAATTTTCCTTGAAATCGCAAGAGAGGCTACATATGTTTCCAAGAAAATGGGACTTAAGGTGCCTCCTTATGCCACAGTTCTTAACTACAATCTTCTTCTTATCTCAAAGGCAGACTGGTTCAAATCTGTCTGTAAGGCAGTTGTAACAATTGTGGGTAAGAAATTCGGAGATGTCCGCCCCTCAACACTTCAGTCGCTTGACAGAGGCGAAAAAACCGAAATTGATATCTTCAACGGCTACATTGTTAAGCAGGGCAAGGAATACGGTGTGCCCACTCCCGTTAATGAGCAGATCTATAACTTTATAAAGAAGATAGAAAACGGTGAAGAAAAATCCTCAATGGATAATCTTAAGAAAATCAAATTATAATTGTTTTACCGCATTAAACAAAGGTTTAGTGCGGTAATTTTGTGAGGAAAGTATGAAAACTGTAAAATTCGATGCAGACGGTAAGCTTAAAATTATGCATCTTACGGATACGCACCTTGAGGATGATAATATTGATGCCTCTCTTTGGCTGATTGAAGAGGCAGTGAAACGGGAAATGCCCCACATCGCAGTTGTTACCGGTGACAATGTTCTTAATTATGACAGTGCGGAGAAAACCAAGGAATATATAGGAAGATTTATGTCTGTTTTTGAAAGGTATGATGTTCCTGTTGCTGTCACCTTCGGCAATCACGATTCCGAGGTGGGAAAAATGTCAAGAGAAGAGCTGATGCTTCACTACAGCTTTTATGACTGTCACGTGGAAAACGACAGGGGAGAAAAGCCTTTTTCTTCAGGCACATACTGTGTTCCCGTGTTATCCTCCGACAGAAAGGAAATAAAATTCAATCTGTGGATATTTGACTCGGGTGATTACGACGGCAAGGGTCACTACGGCTGTATGAGTGCAGAGGATGTGGCATGGTACAGAAAAAAGAGCGATGAGATAAGAAATCTGAGTGCATCAGGCACCGTTTATTCTCTTGCTTTTCAGCATATGATAGTCCCCGAGGTTTATGACGCATTGAAAAAGACCGATAAAAAGAGGCTTTATTCCTTTGAGCATATTATAAATAAGGGCGAATACTATATGTTTTCACAGGATGCCGTAAACTTCGGCACTCTCAATGAAACACCCTGCTCGGGCGGAGAAAATTTCGGACAGTTTGAAGCAATGGTTGAAAAGGGCGGTGTGCTCGCAGTATTTTCGGGGCATGATCACACAAATGCCTTCGGTGTAAAACACAAGGGAATAGATATAGTCAATTCGCTCAGCACCAGAAGTCAGTCCGACCGCTTTTCAAGTCAGTACGGCTACAGAATAATTGAGGTTAATGAAAAGGATACCTCCCGATATACCTCACGGGTGGAGCGCTGGTATAATATGTTCACTTTTTCCGATATAAAGAAAATATCTGAAAAAGGGGATACCTACGGAGTAAAAATTGCCCGCGGTGTAAAATACAGAGGACTTATCCAACGTTTTATGACCTTCACCGGAAGAACCTTCTGCCGACTTGTAACCGGCAGACAAAATACATATATGCACTGACATAATCTGATATTATAGCCGGTGTTTAATGAATATATACCGGTTTTTTGTGACCGGTATATAATTTTTTTTCATAAAGCTGTCCCAAAACGGCATTGTTATGTGTTATATAAGTAGAGAGGTTTTTATCGGATGTGGATTTTTATGTTGAGTTTGCCGGATGAACGGCAATACAGAGAAAAATTTGACGAAATATATATGCTTTACAGAGCAAAGATGTTTGCCGTTGCAAGAGAAATAACAAAAAATGACAATGATGCAGAAGATATCGTTCATGCCGTTTTTCTCAATATTGCAGAAAAGCATATGCCTACAGTAGCAAGAATTGAAAACTCCTCTGAACTCTGCAACTATCTTTTGATTGCCGTAAAAAACACTGCAAGAAATTATGTCAGAGATAATAAAAGGCTATTTTACTATGAGGATACCGGCATACCGGAGAGTAGAATTATTTCTGATGATGAATGCTTTGCAGAATATATAAATACTAAAAATGAATATGAACGTGTACTGAATGCTATGAGACAGATGGACGATACATACAGAGATGTTTTATATCTGCATTTTGTTATGGAAATGAAATCAAAAGAGATTGCTAAGCTTCTGAACAGGAGTAATGATGCTGTAAGAAAACAGATAATACGCGGTAAAAAAATACTTATTGCTGCATTGAACGGAGATGATAGTGATGGATAAAGCAGACAGCATTTTGATTAAAGCTCTGAAAACGGCAACAGATGAAAGCTTTGGTTTTGCAGATACTGCCCAAGCCGTAAATCACACATTTTCAGCCCGCTTTGAAAAAAGAATTTCAAGAATACTTGTATGGGATGAAATGCCTTCGTATTTTCCTAAATTGAAGAATGCTTTTATAGCAGTCGCTTTAGCAGGGGTTTTGCTTGTATTGATGGGATGTGCTTCTCCGGAAATTATTGAAAATATTGTGAATTATTTTTCTGTAGAATATGATAATAAAGTTACATATTATTGGAAGTCTTCAGATATAGAAGAATCTCTTGATAAAATATATGTTCCTCATATTTTACCTGACGGCTATACACAAATATGGTATAAATCGGAAACGGATAAATTTCTTGTTGTTTATGAAAAAACAGACAGTGAAACTTCTGATTTTGCCCAGATAGAGTTTATTCAGCAGATTATACCTGAGAAAGGAAAAGCATATGGTACCAATAACGGTATTTTTGAAGCCGTTTATGTTGACGGCATAACTGTTAATGTCAGAGCAAAAGAAGGATTAACCACTGTATTTTATGAGTATGAAGGATACTTATTTGAAATTAATTGCAAGGGAGATATATCTCTTAATGAAATAGTATTAATGCTGCAGTCACTGAAATTGTATGAGTAAAAAACCGGTTTCCCGATTAAGAAAATAACGGGAAACCGGTTTTTTGTTATGGGGGAGTATCTACATCGGATCATTTCTTGTATCCTTAAATACTAATTCTCCGTCAATGTTGAAAAAATCAGCTTCAATAACCCTGCAATGATTATTGTCATAGTTATAAATACAGGGGATTATAATACAAAAGCTCTTATAATGATCAATTTCAACAGTTCTGTTTTCAATTTCGTTGTTGTCGATATTCAGTAGCTTGTATTCAACAGAAGCTATTTCGTGTTTGTTGTTTGAATAATAAAGAAGGATAGTATCAGTATCTTTTTTATCCGGTGAGACATAAATCTGAAAATATAACGAGCCTACCTTTTCTTTTGTTGTTGTGCTCAGATAGTTTTTATATCTTGGTGTAAAATGAAATCTGTCCTGAAAATACTTGTTTACTTGTTCAAAGATGCGTATTTCTGAGTTTTCTGTTTCATTATCAGATACATAAGCTTTATAATTACGGATTTGAAATGAAGAAAAGGAGTTTGCGTTTATTTCCGTGTTTTTGATTGTATAATCATAGAGCTTATTTTCATTAATCCCGTATGAAGAGTATCCCGCGAAAAGAATTGTATATAGTAAGCACGTAATAATTATATATTTACCTGTAGCGGTTGCAATTTTTATTATAACTCTTTTCATTTCTGTTATCTCCGTCATATATCCGTATCTTTGAATACAAGGTTTCCGTCGATGTCAAAAAATGAGACAGAGGTCACTTCATATTTTTCTTCTGTCAGTTTTTTGTCACAGGGTATCAGAAGCAGAAACGTTTTTTGATATGGATTTATTCGCAGTTTGGTTTCTTTTTCTTCTCCTTCTTGATTCTTTATTGTGTATTTACAATTAGCAATACTGTTATTATTAGTTGAATAGTATATAAGTACAGTATCTGCTTCAGTAATTCCCTTGCCCGACTGATATAGTTCGACATGTATTTTTGCCGGCTTATCTGATGAGCAGCTGTGAAACGCAGGAGATCTTTTGTATTTTGTTCCAAGCAAGTTGAAAAAAGAAAAGAAACTGTCATTTGTTTTTTCAAATATCCATATTTCATTAGCTTTTGAATTATCTGCAGAAATATGAAATTCATATTTATCATAATTTTGGTCATAGTATCGTTCGAAGCTCTCGGAATTAACTTCAGAATGTTTTTTTGTATATGGTCCTAGCTGGAAAGGATCCATCCCGCTTAATTCATAAGCTATAAATATTATTACTGACAGAAAACACGATATCGCAAGATATTTGAAAACCTCAATAATAATTTTTTTAACTTTATTTGTATTTATTTTCATAGTCAGTCTCTTGTTGTTAAAAATTAAAAGTTACCGATGATTCAAGTGCCCAGCATTTATCAGCTATTTCAGGATTGATAATAAAAACCAATGTACCTGAAATATCCAGTTCGTATAAAGGTGTGTATGATATTGAACCTTCAGCTTCAATGGAGACGTCAATATCCATATCTTTCCATGTATGAGTGTATATGCTATAAAGCGAACGTGAGGTGTTCGGTGCTTTGCTGAAATATTCTGTTGTAAGAATAAATGATGATAATTGACGTAAGCCGAAAGGATCATCTTTTATCATATAATTAGAAAAGAACTGAAGCTCTGCAGGGTTATATGGTACTGCAAAGAAATCTGTTCCTTCTTCGCCGTCTTCTGTTTTGTTAGTCAATGCATTAATATATGTTGCTATCATCTCATGGTCACCGCGGATCATAGATGTATCAGGTGTAATTTGTACTACATTGTCATATCCTGATGCAGGATAGTTTGTTCCGCCTATTATAGAATTTTTCGACCATTCACCTGCAGTGATTCCGTAATACAGGTACTCTCCCAGATTGTTTTGTTCATCTGTTTTAAATATGGCAGTACAGAGTGTTAAATAACCTCTGGTATGCTCAGAGCCTGATTCCGACTGAGAATTACGTGCGGTCACTCTTTCATAATGGTCATCAACAAAAACAAGGGGTGCATCTGTATAGCCCAATGCATAAAGTGTTCCCTTGCTCGTTTGGGAAGAAATAAGCTTCTCCGTTTCGGGATATTTCTGGAAATATGCATTTAATGTTTCAATATCTTCGTTTGCAGAAAGCCTTTTGAATAATCCTGCTTTTGAAGAAACCGAAAATATTAATCTGCTGTTGTCCGCAACACTGACATTTATGTCATCAAAGTATATTTGTTTTCGTGTTTCGGCATATTTGTTTTTTTCGGAATACTCACTTGCATTTACAGATATTAAGGATGATATACAGAATAATACGGCAATTAAAAGTGTCGGCCATTTTTTTATAATATTTTTATTCATAAAACAACTTCCTTTCTGTTCATTTATTTGTTGATGATTTGTTTATTATGACGGCGGAAAGGGGTCTGCAGGAAAATAGGATATTGTTTGTGTTGAATGCTGGAGAATTAGCTGCGCATCAGCTGCTGTTATATTGTTGTTACCGTCAACATCCGCGACAAATTTCTGATAAGAATCAAATGTTTCGAGATCGGTAGAATATCTCATTGCTAATCTTGCATCATTTGCCGTAACGTTCAGATCGCCATCTATATCTCCTAGGCATATCTTCAGGTAGTGTTTTATTTGTTGTTTTGGTGTAATATTAGGTGCAGAATGGCTGTTCCGTATAGATGTGTCAAATTTTGAAATATCGCCGCCATAAACCGACAATCCGTAGTATTCATAACAGTATTCTACGAGCCCGTCGCATCTCATGCTGGATATTTCAGTAACGTCTACTATCTTATTATTGTTTCTATCAGAAGAATACCATACCTGGTATGTAAGATTGTAGCCTAAAGAGTTTTTGTTTATTGTTGCTATTGTTTGTGCTTTTGCAATAACGCTTGCCAGTTTGTTTGTCCGATCAGCTATACTGAGATTTTTTAAGTCTTCGGGAACATAATACCCGTAAAAGTCTTGATCATCAATAAAACTATCCAGACTTGTTTTTCTTGTTAAATAGTTTTCATCGCCTCGTATTATATGAATTATTGCGTCTGTAGCTTCGATGTTGCTTGAATTTACTAATCCTGCGTGTCCCGACGGATTAGGGAAGTTACCTTGTCTGTAAACAGAAAAACCTTTAACATTTGTTGATGCAAAAGACATGGTGACAAAAACAAAAGAAAGGATAATGCATAGAAGAAAAACAAAAATACTGTGATGATAATTTTTTTTTAGGCTGTGTGTATTCATCGTGTCACTTCCTCCAATGCATTTTTTAATTCAGAGTGCATCGAGAAGAATTCGGCATTTTGGTTCAGATATTCATTTATTTTACTGATATATTCAGCTTGCGGCACATAGTACGGAGCTGCCTGAATAAGAAGTGCAGCGTTTTCGCTTGTAGCTGCTGAGTCAATAATATTATCGATTATCTGACGGTTTTCTTCAACAATGTATGAACGAAAATTTATTGCTGTTTCATTTTCCAAAGATAAAAGATAAGACAGTGTGGCAGTGTTTTTTACTGAAGATAAAGCATAAATTACGGAAATTTCCTTTTCATCTTCAGTTTCTGTGCTTGTAGTGTTAACAATGCTGTCACATACTGATATAAAAGCTTCAATATCGGCTTTCTCCGGTTTGCTGCACAGAATATTTGCTTTTGTTACAAGAGCAGCCTTGTGCTTTTCGGAAAAAGCTTTTGTATCACTCAGAATTTCATTTGTGATTGCTTCTGCTTTTTCAGGACGCATTGAATATAATACCGTTAAAGCTTTTACAATGCAAGGGTCATTATCCGTTTCTGCAAGCTTTTCAATGGAATCGGCATATTTGTCACCTTCAGTTGCCAGCAGATCAATAAAAACATTTTTTACAGACGGCGGTGTATTGCTGTCCAGTAAGCTTAACAGGTTATCATATTCAAGCTTGATATTTTCTGAGCTGCATAAAGTCATCAGATTAATTTTTACATCATCTGTATTGCTTTTGCTGAGAAGTTCTGCAGAAATCTTGTCAGAAGGTGTTTTTGCAAGTTTGCTTTTTATTGCATCATAATAATACATAATTTTTTCTTCTTCTTCAGCTAAATGCAATTTGTTTACTTCATTTATAAGCTCGGACATATCTTTCTTTTGTAAACTATCAATAAGCTTTATTGCTTCAGCTTCTGACATATCGATGTCTGTATGAATATTTAATTTGTTATTGCTTGCCAATGCAGCAACCGTTCCGGAAGCTATGCAAATTGCAGCAACAATCAGAGCTGTTAATTTCTGTCTATTTTTAGATTTAAGCATAATATTGTTACACTCCTTCTTTAATATTTTTAATATAAACTGAATTAATAATCACCCATCGGAACCGCCTCCTTAATTTTGTTCTACATATATTTAAACACATAAGAAGACAAAAATGGGACAAAAAATGCACCGGAAACCTGAATTTTCCGATGCATTATTTTATTTCCTGTTCTAAATCAAGAAAGAGCTGTGAAGTAAAAAAATCTATTATTGTTATATCAAGTCCGTCACAGATTTTTTTTATTGTAGAGACCGTTGTGCTGTTGTTCCGCCCTGAGGCGATATTATTTAACGTAGACTGAGTAATGCCGCACATAGTTGACAGCTTGTTGAGTGTGATATTCCGTTCATTGCATAATTCAATCAACCTTAAGCGTACTGCATTGCCTATTGTCATTCGGTCTCTCCTTGTTAAATAGTGTTTACCTTTTTATTATAAGTATTATTCTCGGAAAAAGTTAACTCAAATGAGTTGACTTTCCTGTTATGGTATAGTATACTGAAAAAAAGGAGGTTAATGTTTTATGCTTTGTGTTAATTGCGGATATGAATTGTGTGATGATGCTAAATTCTGTGTCTCTTGTGGACACAGACGCATGACGGTAAATAAAGTTTCATATGTGGTTACTTCCGTCGAAGAAAATGAAAACAACGAGGAAATAAAAACGCAGATGCAATTGAATGATGTTGGAAAAACTGCTGAGTCTGTCAATTTTACGCATCAGGAGAATACTTCTGTCAGTATAGGAGAAGAAAAACATGAAATACAGGAGCAAGTAAATACTGTTATTAAGGAAGACGCGGAAAACTGTAAATATGCAAACAAGGACAGTACTGTCTCAGATGAATTCAGGTATAATGAGAATGAATGGGTTCAAAGAGACAGTGTTGAAGAAAAAACGGAGAGAGAACAGGATAAAGAAGATGTCTCTTTTGTGGCCATGTCTTTGTCAGCTATAATCAATAATGTTAAAAACAAGTTTCGTACAGTATTTCAAAAAGGGCTGAATATTAAGGTTGTTTTTAGTGTGATATGTATTGCTTTGGTTGCAGTGTTTTTTGTTTCAGGTATCAGCGCATCTCCTGAAAAACTGATTGTTGGTACATGGATAGAGCAAGCAGATGATTATTCACAGGCAGAAAGAATAATTTTTTATAAAAACGGCTCCTGTATAATAGATGGATTTTCGGCTTCGTATTCATTATCAGATAATTTTCTGACAGTATCTGCATATTTGGCCAGTGAAACTTATGAAATCAATATTTCCAGGAATAAAATGGAGCTTCTTGAAGTGGGAGATTTTCCCGGTGAAGAAACTGTTTACAAAAGAGAAGATACCGCTTCCGGTGTAAGCATCACGAAGATTTTAGTTGTTGGCGGATGCATAGCTCTTTTTGTGTTTGTAGGATATGTTTTTTTGAAAAAACAGAAGCAAAATACGAAAGTATATTTTGAGTAGTTGTTTTATGCATAATGTTTTAAAAATGATAAAAGGTGGAAAAAAATGTTTTGTCAAAATTGCGGTATAAGCTTACCTAAGAATTCTAAATTCTGTTTTGAATGCGGAGCAGAGGTATGTTTACCGAAAATTATAAGCAATACAAACAAACAGAAAATAGCTTTATCTGATATGGATGGTTTTCAAGTAAAAATGACTGAAAAAACACAAAAGTCTGATAAAGAGAAGGTCAATAGAAAAAAATTAAAACCATGGTTAGTTTTATTAGCGTGTATTTCTGTTTGTGTTGGTTTATTATTAATTCCTTTGTCTCTGAAGCCTGAATCGATTGCAGAAAAATGGATTCTCGTCAATACAGAAGTGTTGGAATTGGAAACAATTTATGACGGAAATGATTTTATCAAAATAGGTGAGGATCTGAAGTATAAAGAAATTGAATTCAATGAACATGGAGTTTGCCGAATGGGAGGAGAAAACGGCGTTCGAAGGGATTATTCTGTTGAGGGAAATTATATTATTTTACATTCAGTATTAAGTATTGAAAAATATGGTTATGATTTCACCGGATGGCAACTTATTTTGAATGAAACAAGCGGAAAAGAAAGAACATTGGTTTATCAGCAGGCAGATATGTATAGTATTATAGGTGATGTCGATTATTTTGATATTCTTATCTGTGTTTTATATGCAGTTCCGTTTGCTGTACTCGCTGTTGTTTTTGTTTATGCTGTTTGCACTGTATTGTATGAAAACTTTGAAAAAAAGCGAAAATAACATCGGAATAATGCAGTTGATATTATTCCGATATTGTGATATACTACACCTTAAGGTGATTAATATGGAGTATATTTCAACAATTGAAGCAGCAAAGCGCTGGGGGATAAGTGACAGACGTGTCAGAATTCTCTGTCGTGAAGGCAAAATTAAAGGTGCGGTTCTGGATAAAGGTAAGTATAATATTCCGTCTGATGCAAAAAAGCCCGCTGACGGAAGAAGAAAGCTTGAAGCATCGGAAATCAGGGGCTTTCTCAAATGGGAAAATGATGTTGTCGGTATTATAGACAGCAGATATTGTGTTCAATTTACTTCTCCGCTTTATAATGATGTTGTGGAAGTTTATACAAGGGGCAATGCCTGTTGGAGCTACGAACAGTTTTCGGGTTTCTTGTCAGAACGTATTGTAAGCCGTGACAGGCGTGATATTGAAAAAATATTGTTCCGTTGCGGTTTTTCAGTATACGATGTGCTGAAAATTGCTTTTGTAACAAGGGGGATTCATCCTAAGGATCTTTTGTGGATAGCATTCAGGGAAGATGAAAAATTTTCTGATGCAATGACAGAGGTTTTTAATTCCGTATTCTTATTAAAAACCGATCTCCAGGGAGACAGTATAGATACTCCTGAGGGATATAATATAAAAAGATACGGTGTTTTTAACGGAAAATACGGAATATTCAAGAAGCGTATTAACCCTCTTGTGACGGATGCTGAATCGGAAATTGCGGTTTATAAGCTTGCCTGCCGTCTCGGAATACCTTGCTGCCCTGTTTATTATGTCGATAAAGATACTGTTTTTTCCGAGTTTCTCTACGATTTTTCAAAAGAATATATAGTTCATTTCCGCCGTCTGTTCGAAAGTGTACGCTCAGAAAATGAATATGAAAATCTTATTTCGGTAAGACCGCAATACAGGGATGATATTATACGTATGCTGCTTCTTGATTTTATCACACGGCAGGATGACAGGCATCTTTCAAATATTGCCGTAAAGGTTACGGACAGTGAAGAATGCTTTTATCCCCTTTATGATAACGGCAGAAGTCTGTTTTATGAAGATACGCCGGAAACTGCAGAAAATTCCGTAAGAGATATTGAGCTGTATGCAACAAATTTCGGTTATTCGGGAACCTATTATGACCACCTGAAAAGTATTTCTGACAGCGGCATCTGTTTGTCTTCTTTTATAGATACAAGTATAACTGATGAAGAAATAAAAGAAATCCTTCTTTCATCGGGATTCAGAGACTATCGGTTGGAATGCACCGTAAAATGGATAAGAGGGGCATTGGATATAGTCTGCAACCTGTAATATATAAGCGGCGTATTGAATCGATTGTTCAATACGCCGCTTGTTTTATTATATAGGAAATTGCTCGCGTTGTGAGCAATTTAGCTTATAATTCGCCTGCAGGCTCATTGAATAACGCAAGCTTATTGAACAAGAACCCCCTACAGCCCCCAAGATTGGGGGCTGTAGGGGGTTGATAAATCGTAAGATTTTTTTTTACAGTGTTTTCAGAATGTCCGGGTTCTGATTTATATTTGTTTTTCTGAAATTATCATTTGCATCACAGAAATAGCAGTCGCCGTCTTCGTTGCCGGCTACAGTGTAGTATACTCCGTCGTTTATACAGAAGCCTGCACCGTTGTCACAGGCAATACCTGAGATTTTTTTGCTTGTTATTTTCAAAGCTTCTTCAAAGGTCTGCCAGTATTCGCTCTGGTAGTGGGGACAATTTATATAGGGGATAATGTCAAGACATTCCACAAAAACAAACTGACCGTCAATACAGTCATCATAGCCTTCCCTGAACCAACACATAGCACCTGATGAAGCACCTGAAAGCACGGTGCCTTTGTCATATGCCTCAAGCAAATATTTGTCAGCGCCGGTTTCTTTCCATGTGTCCATAAGGAACTTCAGATTTCCGCCCTGAACAAAAATACCGTCGGCTGCTTCAATTTTTTCCTTGATGATGCATTCTGTTACATCCTCGTGTGTAAGGAAAAGAATATCTGTTTCACAGCCGAATTTTCTGAAGCACAGAAGAACATCGTCATTCTCATCCATATTGTCAAAGCTTGCGGTGGGAATGATAAGAATAAGGGGATTTTTTTTGCCTGTGAGAGAAATGATGTGTTCAGTTACATTATCCATTTCTCCGTTATCAAATCTGCCGCCGCCGAGAGCTACTATTTTTCCCATTTTATCACCTCATATATATAAACTTATTGCAGAATAAATTATTGCCACGATCAGAGAGGGGAGCATATTTCCCACATTGAATTTTTTGCCGAAACAGATGTTTATGCCTACGCAGAATATAAGCACATTTCCCACAAGGGACATATCGCTTATAATTGTACCTGTTGAAAGAACAGGCTCCATAAACTTTGAAAGAAGAGTTATAGTGCCCTGGAAAATTCCGATGGGGATAAAAGCAAAGATGCATCCCTTCCCGAGAGTTGATGTCATAATGATAACTATAAGAAAATCCAGAAGAGCCTTTGCAAACAGCGTTGCGGGGTTTCCTCCGATACCGTCTTCAATTGCACCTACCACAGCCATAGCTCCGACGCAGATTACAAGAGAGGTATTTACAAATGCCCCTACAAAGCCTCCGTCTTCTGTGGCTTTTGCCTTGATTTTCAGCCATTCGCCGAAGCGGTCGAGTCTTTTTTCTATTTTAATGAGCTCGCCCGTAAGTGTGCCTATGATAAGGGAAATTATCATCATTAAGGCTCCATTGGTTGTGAGTGAGCCGTCTGAATTTATTTTCAGCAGTCCCGTGAGAGCCCCCGAAACTCCTATGAATATAACGGCAGCACCTGCTGTTTTCATAAGAGAATCTCTTATATCTGATTTTATTCTTTTTCCGAAAATCATTCCGATGACACCGCCGAGAATAACAGCGATGACATTGACCAGAGTACCTATACCCGGCATTGCTTTTGCTACCTCCTTTTACAGGGTGCGTATTAATGAATATATCACAAAAAAATTAATGAATCAACACAAATAAATAAAAGATTACACAATTGACTATATTTTTTTCTTGTGATATCATATATTAATATAAAATCAGTGAATAAAGGAGAGAATTATTATGGCATTTTATTACTCAGAACCCTCACATACCTTCAGCGAATATCTTCTTGTTCCGGGCTACACAGATGAAAACTGCATTCCCGCAAATGTTTCGCTTAAAACTCCTCTTGTAAAGTATAAAAAAGGCGAAGAGCCTGCAATTTCCCTTAATGTGCCTATGATTTCTGCTATAATGCAGTCTGTATCAAACGACACACTTGCAATTGCACTTGCTAAAGAGGGCGGTATGTCATTTATATACGGTTCTCAGTCGATTGAAGATGAAGCTGCCATGGTAGCAAGAGTAAAGAATTATAAGGCAGGCTTTGTTGTAAGTGCATCAAATCTTACTCCGAATAATACTCTCCAGGATGTTATAGATCTTAAAGAAATCAACGGATTTTCAACTGTTGCAATTACTGATGACGGTACAGCAAACGGCAAGCTTTTAGGTATTGTTACCTCCCGTGATTACAGAGTTAGCCGTATGAGCCCCGATCTTAAGGTTTCAGAATTTATGACTCCGGTTGAAAAGCTCGTTACTGCTCCCGCTGAAACAACTCTTAAGGAAGCTAATGATATTATCTGGGAGCATAAGCTCAATTCTCTTCCTATTGTTGATAAATTCGGAAATCTTATGTATTTTGTTTTCCGTAAGGACTATGCACAGCACAAGAGCAATCCCAATGAGCTGCTCGACTCGGACAAGAGATATATGGTTGGTGCAGGTATCAACACCCGTGACTTTGCCGAGCGTGTTCCCGCTCTTGTTGAAGCAGGTGCGGATGTGCTTTGTATTGACTCCTCTGAGGGTTATTCCTGCTGGCAGTCAAACACTATCAAGTGGATACGTGAAAAGTATGGCGACACTGTGAAGGTCGGTGCAGGTAATGTTGTTGACAGAGACGGCTTCCTCTTCCTTGCCGAAGCAGGCGCAGACTTTATCAAGGTTGGTATCGGCGGCGGCTCAATCTGCATTACCCGTGAAACCAAGGGTATCGGCAGAGGTCAGGCAACTGCTATTATTGATGTTGTTAATGCAAGAAACGAATATTATGAAAAAACAGGTATTTATATTCCTGTTTGCTCCGACGGCGGTATTGTGCATGATTACCACATCACACTTGCACTTGCCATGGGTGCAGACTTTGTAATGCTCGGCAGATACTTTGCCCGCTTTGACGAAAGCCCCACAAACAAGCTTATGGTAAACGGTGCATATGTTAAGGAATATTGGGGTGAAGGCTCCAACAGAGCAAGAAACTGGCAGAGATATGACCTTGGCGGCAGCACAAAGCTTTCATTTGAAGAAGGCGTTGATTCCTACGTCACATATGCAGGTCCTCTTCACGATAATGTTGAAAAGAGCCTTTATAAGGTAAAATCAACAATGTGCAACTGCGGTGCTCTTTCAATTCCCGAGCTTCAGGAAAAAGCAAAGCTTACTCTTGTTTCTTCCGTAAGTATTGTAGAAGGCGGTTACCACGACGTAACACTGCGTACCACAGCAAACTCAAGAACATAAAAAAATTAAAAAACAAGTGTAAGTCAGACTTTCATCGGACTTACACTTGTTTGTTTTTACTTTATAGGAAAATCCTTCCTATAAAGTAAAAAGATTATATGTCCCGCCGAACGGGAAGTAAACTTCCCTCGGCGATGGACTATACGAAAGCGTTTCGCCGCAGGCGTACGGCGAAGCCGCTTTCTTGTGCCTCAAAATATATTCAGGATTATT
>JAZSNB010000066.1:0-11512 GCA_045536195.1 Acutalibacteraceae bacterium | reverse complement strand
AGATCAATGGATACACAGATGAAGAATATCAGCGATTTGAAGAATGCCGAAAAAGAGAATCCCAATATTATATTGGTACACAGTATTGAGTGATTCAGTGATTGTCTGATGAAGTTCTGTATAAAAAATCACGGGACGGTTCGAAAACACTGAAAAAGTAATGTTATAAGCGGTTTTATGAAGAATCTATCAGGGGACGGGTCTGTGTCCTACGTCCCCTGTCCATAGCAGGGACTTCTTGACAGTGTAAAGGATGCCAACGGCGCAGAAATCACCTCAACCGCAAATCTTGCTGTACAGAATCCTTTCAGATACAGAGGGTATTATTACGACAACGAGACAGGACTTTATTATCTGCAGTCAAGATACTATGACCCCGTAACTTGCAGATTTATAAATGTGGACAATCAAATAGCAGGTGTCGGCGGAGAAATCTTGGATTTGCATATTGTATGAATAATCCTGTGAATATGAGCGACCCAACGGGTAATTGGCCAAACTGGTCAAATCTTTTAACTGGATCTGCGTGGCTTGCAGTTGGTTTCACTGCTGTTTGCGGTGTTTGGTTAAAATCACCGTCTACACAGACAAAAATAGCAGATAAAACATTACAAAATGTGATTGATAATCCTAATAATATTACTAAACTCTCTACGGATAAATTTTATGAGATTGCAAATAAGTCTTCCTGGGAATTAAAAACCACACAGAATAATAAAGGATATCGTGCTTTTAAGGGTGATATGTCCATTCGCTATAATATGAATGGTACTCGTTTTGATGCTGCTCATTTCGGTGGTTCACCATACTGGGTAATTTCTTCTGCAAAAAACGGTACAATTAAAATAATGATGCCTTAAATGTGGAGGAAATGAGCATGAATGATTATGAAAATAATTGTTATAAGTTTATATTAAACTTGGTAAAAGAACTTGCACAAGATTATGATGTTCAATATCAACATATGGAAGAATTTGCAAGATGGAATTTACCGGAGGAGATTGCATTAGAGTGGATTGATGCTGAAGGTATGGTTGATATTTTGGATTGCGGAAAATGTATTCCAAAGGAAACAGTTGTTGTTTTGCGGAAAATAATGAATGCATTTATTCTGGAGTTTGAAAAGATTGATAATCCTGTATGGACACATGAGGCGATGAAAAAAAGTACTTTTTGGAATATGCAACGTTTAAATGCAAGGAAAGTTTTAGGTGAAATGGAAGCGTAAAACAACTATACCGGCAAGTGAACTAAGATAAAGGACGGTTTTATGTCTTATGATAAAATGAGTTGAATCGTTCTCCTTCTTGCAGTCAAATTATTAATCACCCAAGGCGGAGATATTCGTCTCTGTCTTGGGTAGGTCAGCACGTGGAAGGACAAACTCATAAATTATAACGGGCAGTCTATCACCTACGACAATATAGGCAATCCTCTTACTTACCGAGACGGTATGACTTTCTCTTGGTTCGAAACTTATTATGGAGGGTAAGAAATGATAGTATTTGAAGGATATATAACAGGAACTGCAGAAAGATTTTTGAAGAAGAAGATACTTAGTTTATGTTTTCTTATTGTGATTACCGCATCAGTATTGGTTATTCCCATTTCAGTTTTGTTTGAAAAACTTTTACCGCTTAAAGGCTTGACAATAATACTTAATTTAATATCTCCTGTATGTGGTTTAGTTGCTTGCTTTATTATTTTCAGTAAAAAAAAGTACCTCAATGAAATTAAGCCGAAAAGAGTTTTTGTTAACAATACAATGGTCAGTGTTGAAATTAATAAAAGAACAGAAAGCAGATTGCCGGAAGAGGTTAAAGAAGTTCATGATCACGGAGACTTCTATGTGATATGTTTTTCAAACAGAAAATCCTTTCAATATATTTGCCAAAAAAATCTTATTTCTAAAGGCTCTGTTGAAGAATTTGAACGGTTGTTTGAAGGACGGATAGTGAAAGAAGTAACTAAGAAATAAGAAGACAAGACAGAGGATGATTGCCCGGGTTTTGTTTTCAATAATCCTGTCTTCTACTGTCTTATCTTTTGTTATATTCTTGATGAAGGAGTTGTTTTCTGTTAAATGAGGTGAGTATTTTGAATATTGTAAAACTATATAAAGTGAATTTAATAACGATTTTATTAGTTTTTCTGTTTTCCGGTTGTTCAAATGAAAAATATGAGTATTATTCAGAAAAAGAAAACTATGTGAATGTTACCGGAACGATATCCTTCATTGATTATGATGAAAACAGTTCTGAATTATATCTTGCCTTTGATAATTTGTCGTATAAGTTCAATGATAATTGCTTTAAGATAACAGGTGAAAACTATAATATCATAAAGAATAATAATATCGATTCAGATTTATATTGCGGAACAATTGTGAATTTTGTATCAGCTCCGGAATATTTTGGTGATGGTTATGTTATGCCTATTGTATCGCTGTCAATTGGTGATACATGTTATCTTGAATTCGATGAAGGCTTAAATAATTTGCTTGAAAGCTATCAAAAGTGATAAATATTTTTATTATGTATCACAACAAAAGTCTGTTTTTGAGAACGGAGATTTTGCTTCAAAAAGCATACGGGAATAGCTAAATAATGATGTCGTTGTTAAGGCTGGTGTGAAGGGGGCGGCATATCATGGATATTAATAAAAAAGAGATTGCTTGTTTATTGTTCCCGAAATTTAAATGTGTCAGGGATAAGTCAGGCTATGAATTTGTTGTGTTTCAGCAAAGCAATGTTTCAAATGGTTTTGATATGAATATGTTCTGTGATAAAACATCCTTTGAAGCATTTGAAAATCATATTCATATTCCGGACAGTATCAATAAAGCAGGGCTGTGCGTATTAGAGAGTGTAAGCAGAAAACTGTGCAAGTACTATGTGAAGTTGTTGGGTGAACAATTTCCGGATAAAAGCTTTGCTGTTTGTGTTTCATTGAAAGAAAACGAAGCAATGATTTTTCGTTTTCATCAATGCCACGAGGATGAACCTCTTTATTTGCAGGAAGGAAAATGGGAAGACGGATCAATTGTAATCACCGAGTTGTCAGATCAGGCAGAAAACTGACACCGGACGGACAGAAATTATTGCAGGGTTATATCAGAATTATTTTGTTAACAGGAGCGTGTCTTTATGAAAAAGTATATTCCTTTGATTTTATCACTTATTATACTAGCCGCACCGCTGTTTTATGTTGTATACTGTATAAGTAAAAGCAGCTTGATTGCAGAGAATCTGCTGTATACACAGCTTGCTGTTTTTTGTGTTTCTCTGATAGTTGTACTCATAAAAAGAATTCATTATGTGATAAGAATAGTGTTTTCTTCAGCCGCTTTGATTTTTGCTTTCGGCTTTACTACATTTTTTCTGATTGCAGGCGGGGGCAATGAATTCAGAGTATATGAAGGTAATGAAGATACTGTTTCGATTTATGATATGAATGCTGATGATTTCGGAGAGTATAGCTCTGCAGAGGTTTATGAATATGAGGACTATTCTCTTTTTCCATACAATGTATATACGTTGATATTAAAGTATGATGAAAACAGCTTTGTCCGTGCAGAAAATGCCATAAGAGAGAATAACAGCTTTTATCATGAAACAGGAATGTACAGCGAAGCAAAACCTGAATTCCGACACTCAAACTTTGAATTTTTTGTAAGGCATTCGGAAAATAAGGTTTTCCCTAAGGTTATTTATTTTATCGGTTTTAATCCGCAGGACAATGAAATTGCATATATAGCCTTTAATGACCTTGAGCTTGACGGTGTTTCTTCATTTGAGAATCTGTTGTTATACCGATGTCAGTGGAATACTGTTTGTGAATACAGAAATCCCCTGACGATCGGGGACAGAATAAGAAAATTTATCATAGATTTATCACAAAAAGACATTAACGCAGATATGCCGGGGTAAATAATATCGGTTCGGATGGTTCATCAATTATTTGTTTTATAAGGAGGTAACTAATGATGGATCGCAAAAGGATTATTCTGATACTGCGGATTATTTCAGCAGGGATTATTGCTTTAACAGGATATTTGTTGTTTTCAAAAATGATTTCTCCCATAATTGCAATAGGGGTGTTACTTATTCCTATCGCTTTGTATGTCATTTCCGAGCTTCTTACGGACAGCTTCGACAGCGAAAAAGCAAGAAGAAAAAGCAGGGTTATAACAGGTCATCTGATATTTCTCGGTGTTGCGGCTATCATTGCTGTAATTTTTTATTGTATTCGCTCTTTAACATAAAAAAACGGTATATGCAGCACGAATTGTCTGTGCCTCATCTTCCGTTTGATGCTGTATTTTCTTGAATTACGAGGTAACATATGAATATAATCGGTTTGGGTGATTTAATAAAAAATATTCCTTATGAAGCACCATATAAAAAAGTGCAAACATATTTGTTCAACCGGAATACATCTGAGTTTGAACAAAAAATTGAAGTGATAAATTCATTGGGAATATCAGAAGAGGATTTTTATTTCTGGGAATATAATTATCTTCCTCTGCCTGATGTTTCGTTTGCTCAGACTCAGCGTGATTTTCTTATGATTTGTAATATGAAAGACGCTCCGAAAATATTAGAGGAGTATTCTGATGACAAGTCACTGGAGGGATATTTCAGTTTGGCGAGGGAGTACGGATATGAAATTGCTTCTTTCTGGCGGCAGCATCATTTGAGTGTTATGAAATATATAGCAATTGAATGGTGCAAGGATTATAAGATACCATATACTGATGACCTGCCTGAAATAAAACCTGTAAAAATGATTTACAGTGTTGTTTCACGGTAAGAAAAAAAATGTATAACGAGTTTTATAATATTTAAGCTTACAAGGTTAACAGAAATCTGCCTTATGCTTGAAGTATAATCTTCTCAAGAATTAAAATCAGGGATGTTGTATAATTGGCTTATTCGGGATCCGATTTGTCTTTTTGTTGACTTTGAGGTTTGAATAATATTATATTATAAACAGAAGTGAGAACAATATGTCTCACAAAAAATAAGGAGGATGCTATATGAAAAAACGTATTTTTGCTATGCTGATGGTGTTGGTGCTTGTTTTCTCTGCAGTTCCCGCTGTGTCGGCAGCGGCTCTTAAGACAGGTGACTCGGACGGAGACGGAAAAATAACTGCTGCTGATGCAAGATTCACGCTTCGCTGTTCGGTTAAGCTTGAAACTCCCGATGCACAGCAGAAAAAAGTTCTTGATGTCAATAAAGACGGTGTACTCAGTGCTGCTGATGCCCGTTCTGTTCTTCGCCGTTCGGTAGGGCTTTCGGATCCTACATATCTGTCCCTTTCTCTTGCGAGTGAGCCGGATATGCTTGATCCTGCTCTGAATTCAGCCGTTGACAGTATGACTATGTGTGCACATCTTTTCTCGGGACTTGCAAAATGGGCTCCTGATAAGGACGGCAGACCTGTTATTGTGGCTGACTGTGCCGAAGAGCTTGTAGAGGGGGTTACCAATAAAGACGGAACGGTTACATATACTTATAAGCTGAGAGACGGCCTTCGGTGGTCCGACGGTAAGGCACTCACTGCTCATGACTTTGTGTTTGCATGGAACCGTGCCGCTTCTCCCAAGCTTCAGGCTGACTACAGCTATATGTTTGACGTTATCAAGGGTTTTAATGAAGTGTGGGAATTGAGGTTCACGGGCGAATACGATGAATACGGCTATCCTGTTTATGATTCTGTTGACCCTGATGCAAGGCTCAGTGTAGAGGCCCCTGATGATAAGACTCTCGTTGTTACACTCTATAATAATGTTCCCTATTGGAATGAGCTTCTTGCTTTCCAGACATACTATCCCGTGCGTGAGGATGTTGTGAGCAATAGAGATTGGGCAAAAGAGCCTGAAACATATGTGAATAACGGTCCTTATACAATTACAGACTGGAAGCATGATATATGTATCACTCTTACAAAGAATGAAAATTATATTGATGCGGATAAGGTTACAATGCCTGAGCTTGAGTTTTATTTATCCGATAATGCTGATGAAATTCTTACAAACTACAAGAACGGCAGATGGCTTTTTATTGATACTGTTCCTGAGGATAAAATCACGGAAATGCTCAAAGAATATCCGGATGAGTTTGTAAGAGCCGGAGTGTGCGGTACTTATTATTCCTGCTGGAATATTACTAAGGAAATTCTTCCTGCAGACAGCAATCTTACAGGTGACGAGGCTGAAAAAGCAAGAGCTGAAATCAGAAATGCCGTCAATCTGCTTTTTGACAGAAATGCAATTGTTGACGGTTTCCTGATGGGCGGTTCTGTTGCTGCTTCTTCATTTGTAGCTATGGGTATAACAAATCCTGACGGTACTCAGTTTTATAAGACGGCAAACAGCACTGAGGATGCATTTGACGGCTATTTTGATACCTCAGCTTCCGCTTATCAGGATAATTGCAATGCGGCTGTAAAAACACTTAAAAAGTATTATAAGTTTAATGAGGCAACAGGAAAGTTTACAAACTTCCCCGAAATCACATATACTTATAACGAAGGCAGCGGTCACAGAATTATAGCTGAATATCTTGCCGCTTCCCTGGCAAAGTTCGGAATTCCGACATATCTTGTGGAACTGGAATGGAATACGTTCCTTGATGTAAGAAAGAACGGGCAATATTTAATCGCCAGAAACGGTTGGATAGCTGACTACAATGATCCCATCTGCTTCCTTGATATGTGGACAACAGATTCGGGAAATAATGATGCACAGTTCGGCAGGGGAGAGCATGAAAATGTACGTATTTACAGCCTTGATCTTACACCTTACGGATATGATATCAATGTTAAAAACGGCACCTGGGCACAAACTTATGATTTACTTATCAGAACAATCAAGAAGTGCACGGACAATGAAATCCGATATAAGCTTATGCATCTTGCTGAAGATATGATTATGTCCACAGGCTGCATAATTCCTCTTTATTATTATACAGATGTTTATATGATTGATGAATCAATAGACGGCTTCTTTACTACCCCGTTGGGATATAAGTGCTTTACTTATTGCACAGTCAAGGGATAATATAAAAATGCCCCTGAGCGTTTTGCTGCTCAGGGACATTTTTTTACTTTATAGGAAATTCCTTCCTATAAAGTAAAAAGATTATATGTCCCGCCGAACGGGAAGTAAACTTCCCTCGGCGATGGACTATACGAAAGCGTTTCGCCGCAGGCGTACGGCGAAGCCGTTTTCTTGCGGTTCAGTTGATCCGCACATAGCCTGTGCTTTCTATGAGAGACTGACCTTCTTCACTGAGAAGCCAGTTTATAATAAGAGGAATATTTTCGTTTTTGTTGTCGGTGCGGTAGATAGCATAAAACTGTGCAATAACAGGATATGTGCCGTTGCGGATGTTTTCGGGGGAGGGATAGACGCCGTTCAGTGAAAGCATTTTTACATCTGAATTATCTACCATTCCGTCAAGGTAATATCTGAATGAAAATCCCAAAGCACCGCCTGTAGGCGAAAGAAGGGATTTATTTCCGTAGGGGGTGTCTCCCATAAAATTATCCATAGCAGACTGACTGCCGCTGCCGGGAATACGCAATATGGGATTTATTATTCTGTTAACCCCGCCGACGTCCTTCCAGTTTTTTATGTTGCCTGCATAAATTTCTCTTATCTGATCGGCTGTAAGGTTTTCTATGGGATTTTTGCTGTTTACAAAGAAAACAAAGGCTTCAAGACCGATGGGAACATATGTCAGCTCAACACCCTTTGTGCCGGCATATTCCTTTTGCTCGGCAGAGGGGGCAGCCGACAGGAAAATATCGGTATCCCCGTCAACAACAGCTTTATAGCCTCGTACCGTATTATTATATTGCATTTTGCTGTCGGGAGCGAAATTTTCACCGTAGTAGTTATCGTCACTGAACACACCGCCCTCAAAGGTTACGCTTCCTTCGGGATAAAGAGAATGTATTACCGATGCATAAACAGGCACCAGGGCTGCTGCTCCGTCAAGCACGGGAAGATTATCCTTAAGTGAAAAATCAGTGTCGGCTTTTACAAGATCAGAGCTTTCACTGAATGGCAGAAAATTTTTCACATCTACCATTTTCAGCTGCCCGGCATCGCTGAAATTATTGCCGAGCCGTACAGTGAAAACGTTATACATACTCACATTGAACAGAGCAAAAACCAGAACCACCGCCAAAATGACAGAAAGCTGTTTCAATAGCTTCATATTACCACAGCTCCTTTGATATAAAGTATATTATAGAGCTGTTCTGATAGGCAGCAATAATATATATGAGATGAATGAGCGTGAGAACAACAAGAAGGGCAAGAGTGCCCCATAAAATTCTTCTGAATATTTTATCTTTCATAGGCTTTTTACATCGATATCATAAACATCATAAACAGTATTGCACCTGCTATAATTATGAACATAAAAACAGCTGCAATAATACCTGTTGTCAGGCAGGCTGTATGAAGATTCTTGAGCTTTATCTGCGCTTTTTCGTTATCGGGAGATATTTCTTTTTTCTTTTCTTTGAGATACAGAATCAGACAAAGGATAAAAGAAAGAAATGCAATAAGAGGAACTGAAATGAGTGTAATTAAAAACATAGTATCATTCATAGTGTTCTCCTTTGTTTTTTTCTTTTATTCTATATTGAAATCATTAAATTTTACTTAAAGAAGCAGGAGTGCAGTGTAAGTAAAGCACAGGGAGAAATCAGTTGTTCGGATTTTTGTTTCAGTTGTCAAAAAAAAGACTTTGCCCGGACGGACAAAGTCTCTGTATTCTGTATCAGTATGTAACAGTAAAGTCTTTTACAAATGTCATGCCAACCTGGGCATCAATACCGAGAGAGGAAGCAACATTCATAACGATGGGGGTTGCAAAGTTTATCCAGGTGATGTTGCCTGTAGCCTTGTCAACCTTACACTTGATGGTACAGTCATAGTATTCTGTATCAAAGCTCTTTACAATAAATCCTGCGGCATCCATAACGTCTTCGGTTTTGATGATTTCAAAGCCTGCTGAAACGCCCTGACCGTATGTGGGATTCTTTTCGGTGTTTGTAACAATTGTAATTTCATATTCGCTGCCGTTATCTTTGCATTCAGCAGATTTAACCTGTGCTTCAGTGAGCTTACTTGTATATGTTTCACCGGGGATATAGAAATCCTTGACTGAATCACCTTCAAATGTGAAAGGAGTTTCGTTTTTCTTAAGGAAGCTGCCGATGAGGCTCTTACCTGCAGACTGTAACAGTGAAGGAAGAACAAGCTTATCTTCATTGTGCTGATAGTCATCATAATTTCTTGTTACAGACTTTGCCTTTGTTTTGATATTGTTTGCTGCAGTATTATAATATGCAAGAATTGCTGCATTGCCCTGAGGTGCACCTGAGGTAGCGGGAGCGTCTGTATTTGCTGCGGTTGTTGCTTCCTGGCTGCCTGAAGAAGGAGCTTCTGCTGCAGAGGATGAAGGCTCGGATGTAGAGCTCTGAGTTGTATCGACAGACGGAGCAGGGGTCTGAGTCTGTGTCTGAGTCTGAGTCTGTGTCTGTGTCTGTGTCTGAGTCTGTGTTGATGCGCCGCCTGTAGGAATTTCGCCTAATTCAATAACAATTTCAGTTGTACAGGCTGTGCAGGAAAAAATAATAACTGCAGTGAGCAATAATGCGAGCATTTTTTTGATTTTCATAAACAAACCTCCGTTTTAAGTCAGTGATTGCATAAAATGATCTGATATGTGTTTTGTCAAAAAATTCCGTAAAAAATAAACTGACAGTTCTGCAGAAGAATGCAGATAAATACACCAATATCAGATAATTCTTATATATAATAATATGCCTGTTGCTGTTTTGTCAATAGACAAATTATTAATAAAAAGTTTTTTTTCTGACGATTATTTCATAATGACAATAGTGCTTGATTTTTTTGTTTTACTGATATATAATGATTCTGTATTCAGAATATTCGGAAAGGATATGATTATTATGAAAAAAATACTCGCAGTGGTTCTTGCTGTTATTACAGTTTTTTCCTGTTTTGCAATTGTTTCATTTGCTGCAGATGACAGCTACACAAACTCATATTTTGTTGCGGTTGCTCCCGAATGTGAGGAAAAGCTTGCAATCCACAGTCTTTCAGGAACAAGCTATGTTATTGAGGGCGGTACATTCCAGTTCACCGCAGAGGCTGTAAACGGACATGTTTTTGATCAGACAACCGTGCTTAAGGTTGCAAATACTCATTATGAGGCAGATGTTGTTCTCGGTGTTGAAAGCGAATACGGTTATATCATTTATCCTGATGCAGACGGTGTTTACACCATCGAAAATGTTGAAGAGGATCTTTATATTTATGCTGCAAATCTTGAAAAGGCTTCCTTTGCAGGTCTCAAGGATTTCCTTATGAATATGTTCTATTTCTTCCTCAATGCAATGAAGTGGTTCTTCGGAATCAGATAAAGCCTTATGTGCGGCATTTCCCTTTGCGGAAATGCCGTTTTTTTCATAATTATATATCTTATACAAAAAAAACTTCCCTTTTATCTGCAATTTATCAAAAAATTGACTTGAAAAATACGGACAGGCTTTGCTATAATATGTAAGGTTAATTATATAACCCCGGCATTATGCGGCCGGCACACAAATTTGTTAAATAAGCGGAACCGCAAAAAAGTCCGCATAAGATTTTGGAGGAATAAAAATGAGCAAAAAATTCGTTTATTTGTTCAGAGAAGGCGACGCTTCCATGCGCGAACTTCTCGGCGGTAAGGGTGCTAACCTTGCTGAAATGACAAAAATCGGTCTTCCTGTTCCCCAGGGCTTCACAATCACAACAGAAGCTTGCACACAGTACTATGAAGACGGCAGAAAGATCAATGATGAGATTCAGGCTGAAATCATGGAATACATTGTTAAGATGGAAGAAATCACCGGCAAGAAGTTCGGCGACCTTGAAAAGCCCCTTCTTGTTTCAGTTCGTTCCGGTGCTCGTGCTTCCATGCCCGGTATGATGGATACTATCCTCAACCTCGGTCTTAACGAAGAAGTTGTTGAAACTCTCGCTGCAAAATCCGGTAATCCCCGTTGGGCTTACGACTGCTACAGAAGATTCATCCAGATGTACTCTGACGTAGTTATGGAAGAGATTACCGGTAAGAAGTTCGGTGATTTAGAGAATCCGTTACTTGTATCCGTACGTTCCGGTGCAAGAGCATCCATGCCGGGTATGATGGACACCATCTTAAACCTTGGTTTGAACGAAGACGTTGTTAACGTAATCGCAAAGAAGTCCGGTAACCCGCGTTGGGCTTGGGACTGCTACAGAAGATTCATCCAGATGTACTCCGACGTAGTTATGGAAGTTGGTAAGAAGTACTTCGAGGAATTGATCGATAAGATGAAGGAAGAGAAGGGTGTTACCTTCGACGTTGATCTTACCGCTGACGATCTTAAGGAGCTTGCTCATCAGTTCAAGGCTGAGTACAAGGCTAAGATCGGT
>JAZSNB010000147.1:0-24604 GCA_045536195.1 Acutalibacteraceae bacterium | reverse complement strand
TTTCCCGAATTTACTGTTCACAAGTTGTACTTGTTAAACTCAAATTAATCTTCAAGGGTTCTTTCTTTTGTCGTTGTTTAATTTTCAAGGTCCGTCTTTGCCCTCTCTCAAGAGTGCCTTGTGATTATATCACATCGTTTCGCTCTTGTCAAGTGCTTTTTTTAATTTTTTTCAAGTTTTTTTCAGGCTCATCTCTGAAGCCTTATTTTACCTGAAGCGCTGAGCTCTCGCTCAAGTGCTTGCATATATTATCACAAGTTTTTCCCCTTGTCAACACTTTTTTTAAACTTTTTTCAACTTTTTTTGAAGTTATTTTTTCACCACTATATATTGTGTTTCTCATTATTTATTGTAACTAATTTCAATATATTGTTATGTGTTTTTTCAAAAATCGGGAAATAATAGATACTGAAGTAAATATTAATTATGAAAAGATGTGTAAAATGAAGTTAAACAGAAAATCCTTTTTTCTTCTCATCAGAATTCCCTTTTGTATTCTTCTCAGTTTCGTTATTTTTTCCCTTTCGCTGATCATATATAATGAAAATAATATAGATGATGCAGAAATGGTATTATCCTCCTTCGGTTCACGAGGTGAAGAGGTACGGCAAATTCAGAAGAAGCTCAAATCTCTCGGTTTCTATTCGGGAAGTGTAGACGGTATATACGGCACTGCAACAAAAAAGGCTGTTACTGCCTTTCAGAAATCCTGCGGCATTACTGCTGACGGTATTGCAGGTCCCACCACACTTCTTTATCTGGGCCTTTCCTCTTCCTCGGGTTACAGCTCCTCGGATCTGTGGCTTCTTGCAAAGCTTATTGCAGCAGAAGCCAGAGGTGAAAACTACCGCGGTCAGGTTGCTGTCGGTGCAGTTGTTCTTAACCGTGTTTCCCATTCATCTTTCCCCGACTCAATTTCAGGTGTTATTTATCAGAAGGGAGCTTTTGACTGTGTGCGCGATTCCAATTGGAATGTCTCTCCCACGGAAACCGCCAGGAAGGCTGCAACAGAAGCTCTCAACGGATGGGATCCTACAGGCGGTGCCATATACTATTATAATCCTAAAACCGCTTCGAACAAATGGATACGCTCCCGTCCGGTTCTCACCCAGATAGGAAATCATGTTTTCTGTGCATAGCTTTAGGCAGAACAGACCATACTGTTCTGTCTTTTATTATACATAACTATTCATTATGTTGATTTAGCTTGCCGAATTAACGTTTTACAAACATTCGTTTATTCTTTCTCTAATGATTAATAAATTATTATTATATTATCTCAATTACAAGGTGGATAAGATAATGCAAAAACCCTACTGTCTGGCTGAGCTTCTTCAATATGCAGCAGATAAATATTCCGACAAGGATTTCTGCAGATTTGCGGAAAACGGTACAGTACATACTCGTTCTTTTATTGAATTCAGAAATGACTCATCTGCCGTGTGCAGCTTTATAAGAAGCCGTACCGACGAATCGCTTCATATAGCTTTTATCAGCAAAACCTGCTACGAATATATTACCTGTCTCACAGGAATGATATTAAGCGGAAATACAGTTGTGCCTTTTTCTCCGGACATATCCTGTGAAGAGGCTGCAATGCTGTTTGAGGATGCCGACATAGATATACTTTTCTGCGAGGAAGAATTTTCCGAAAAGGCACTTTGCATAAAAAAAGCTTATCCCGCTCTCAAAGAAATCATATCCTTCGGCAACCGTGATTTTTTCAGGGATATATTTCAGAAATATAATACCGATAATATTTATAAGCAGCCGGATCCTGATAAAGCTTCTCTTATCATATATACATCAGGCACAACGGGAAGCAGAAAAGGAGTTATGCTTTCTGACAGAAATCTTACGGCAAACAGCACCTATAACACCTTTGCCCTTGAAGACGCAGATGTCAGCTTTTCGATTTTACCCATGCATCATATTTTCTGCTATTCCTGTGATGTCCTCAAAACTCTTTATGACGGAGGAACTGTATGTCTTAACGGCAGAATGGAAGAAATGTATGAAAATTTCCTTTTATTTGAGCCCACAGTCATGAGGATAGTTCCGGCTGTGTGCCGATCCCTGCTTACAAAGATACGTATCGCCGAAAGACGCAGTCCGGACTTATCTCCCCGTCTTGCCGCTGAAACAATTGTAGGAAAAAATCTCAGACGGCTTATTGCAGGAAGTGCATTTCTGAGTGCTGCTATTATTGATGAAT
The DNA here is from genome assembly GCA_045536195.1 of Acutalibacteraceae bacterium. Classification (GTDB taxonomy): domain Bacteria; phylum Bacillota; class Clostridia; order Oscillospirales; family Acutalibacteraceae; genus RUG806. The sequence goes on along the minus strand of JAZSNB010000147.1, from coordinate 22,389 downwards.
TTGAAAAATACGGCATCACCGCCCGACAGGGCTACGGTATGAGCGAATGCTCGCCAAGAATAACAACAGCCGATTTTTCTCAGAACTGTAAGTATTCAAACGGAATTCTAACGGGTGTTGACGAGGTAAGAGTCTGCGACGGTGAAATACAGGTCAGAGGGCCTTCCGTAATGAAGGGGTATTACAAAAAGCCTGAAGAGACAGCTAAAGCATTTACCGCAGACGGCTTTCTTCATACAGGTGACACGGGATATATGGAAGGTAACCATATATTCCTCACCGGCAGGAAAAAGAATATAATTGTTTTATCCAACGGAGAAAATATTTCTCCCGAGGAAATAGAAAATAAATATGCAGATGAAGAGCTTATAAGAGAAATCATTGTTTTTGCAAAAGGCGACAAGCTCACAGCAGAAATATATGCAGCTGATAACACAACAGAAAAAGAGCTTCAGCAGATTATAGATAAAGTCAACATTGCGTCATCAGCCGACAGGCACATAGAAAGCTTTTTTATACGCTGTGTTCCCTTTCCGAAAACCTCAACAGGAAAGATAATCAGACAGGAATTCAGATATTAAGGAGGAAATCAGAATGATTAATAAAATACTGCCCTCAGGTGAGCAGGTAACTGCTTTTCCTATTTCTGTGCCTCAGCAGTTTATGTATTATATGTCTGCGCAATACGGCTCCAGCTATCCCGTAAATAACATTGGCATGGCTTATTTTATCCACGGTGAAATAAACGAAGCGCTTATGAAGGAAGCTTTATATGAAGCAATTGCCCGATGCGATACCATGCGTCTTCGTTTTACACGTGATGAGCAATATAAAATACTTCAGTATATTACCGAAAAATCAGAAATGATAATAGATACCGTGGATATGAGTGACATTCCGTTTGAAGAAGCAAAAAAGAAGCTTCAGGAAATTTCAAGAAAAGAAATCCCGGTTTACGATTGCGAAATCCACAGAATCTCTCTGGTGAGATTTGCAGACGGTATAAACGGAATATATATGCTTCTTCACCATTTTGCCATGGATGCTTATTCCGTTTCCGTATTTCTGCGCGATGCCCTTGAAATTTATGCCCACAAAACAGAGGGAAAAGAATACCCCCGTCCCATGCGTGCATATATTCCGGTGCTTATGAAAGAGCTGGAATACATCAATTCCGCAGAACGCGAGGAGGATAAAAAATACTGGTTCAATTCCCTGCATGAAGCCACCGAGCCTGTGTTTACGGATTATATGCTCTCAAGCCGTCTCAAGGAACAGAGAAAAACTCACCCCGGGCACCGTTTTGCCGATATCCACTCAGGCTCTCCCGAAGCCGGCACTCTTATTTTCAGTATGTCTGCCGAAGAAAGCAGAGAAATAACAGATGCCTGTGAAAAGAACGGTCTTTCCGCATGCGCATTCCTTTCAATGGGTGTAAGAACTGCTCTTTCTGTATTTAATGACAACGAAGAAGATGTTTCTTTCAAAATGATAGTTAACCGCCGCGGCAGCATTGCAGAGAAAAAATCAGGCGGCATCAGAATAAACTTCTTCCCTATGAGAAGCATTATTTCCCCCGGGACGGCATTTTTGCAGGCAGTAAGGCAGATAGAAGAAATCCAGGCAGATATATATTCCCATTGCTCACTGAGCTTTATGGAAATGCTTATAGAAAGACATAAATCCATGCCCGCAGACGCTCTTGCCGATTCTACATATGACAGTGTGGGCTTTTCATATCAGCCGCCCCACGAAATGCCCCGGCCCGGTGGTCATTTCTGCGAAAGCAAATGGTTCAACAACGGCGCTTCAATGATTCCTCTGTATCTCACCGTAAAGCACCGTGCAAGTGACAGCGGCTTTGATTTTATTTTTGAATACAGAAAAACTCCCGATCCCTGTTATGATCTTCATATATTTTACAACAAGCTGCGAGGTGCACTTCTCGACGGTGCACGAAATATCAATATAACGGCAGGAGAAATTCTTGCAGGACAGGCCCTCACAGATGAAGAAAGGAACGGTAAAAATGGATAAATTCACAGATATATTATATGATTATGCAGATGTTGATGAGATAGAAGACAATATGGAATTCAAAAAGGATCTGGGTCTTTCTTCCTTTGATACAGTCTGCCTCATTGCAGACATCAGGAAGAAGCTGGGTGCTGAGATCAGTCCTTCTGATTTTATAATGTATAAAACAGTAGGTGCTATGCGCTCTTATATCAACAGCCTTTTTTAAGACGACCTCCCCTTTTCTTTTTATATTCCCCCCGCACGGCGCAGTATAATATATACTGTGCCGTGTACCCTTTTAAATATTTGTATTGAAAAATGCAGATAATTTATGTATTATATAATGTAATAAAAGAAAGGCGGTTCAACAATGGAAGTTTTAACAGATTTTTTTATGAAAGTGCTCTCTTTCATTCTCGCTCCCCTGTTTATGCTGTTTCCTTCGCTCAACGATTATAATTTTGATGTGGACACCTCGGTGCTGCAGGAGGAATTACCCAATGCTGTAAGCAACGTGAACGTCTGGAATATGAAAGACGGTAATATGTTCATAGATCCTGAAATCAATGAAGAAAATAACATCTTTGAATTTGTGGAATACGTTCAGCTCATGCAGTGCACGGGCGGTGCTGCAAACAGAGATCTTTTCAAGGACCCTCTTGATTTTGATACTCTCGATGACTATGATTTTTCATCTCTCATCGAAAGCTGCAAAGGCATACTGAAGCTTGGAGCAAAGCCTCATCTGAAGCTGGGAAGCGTTCCGCTCAAATACTCTGCTCTTGCAAGAACAGACACAACCTTCGGCACAAATCCCTATCCCCCCGATGATTATGATGTATATTATAATTATATGAAAGCAATAGCTGAGGCACTTGTTGCTGAATTCGGTAAGGAAGAGGTTCTCACCTGGAGATTCGGTGTTATGACCGAATATGAAAACAAGGACTGGTTCTTTGCTCCCGATGAAACTCCCGAAAGCTCCGCCATAGCTTACTGCAAGCTTTACGACTACACTGTTGATGCTTTGCAGAAAACTATAGGCGAAGAGGTTTTTGTAGGTGCTCACTCAATGACAGTAACCGAAGGACTCTGGGACGAAAAAATATTTATTGAGCACTGTGCAAAGGGCACAAACTACAAAACAGGCGGCACAGGTTCAAGAATATGCTTCCTCTCCGCTTCCTTCTATGATACAAAGCCCGGTGAATTCACCTCAGGCAAAACAATGTATGAATCCATTGAATATCTCAAAAGCTGTGCTGCCGAAGCAGGGCTTACAGGTCTTATCTTCGGTATTGACGAAGGCAGAATTTACGGCGGTATCAATTCGGGTAAAGACGAATCTCAGCTTCTTTCACGTACAGTAGGCTTCACATATCAGGCTGCCTATGATGCACGTCTTTACAAGCAGCTCTTTGATATCGGAGGCGACTATATTTCTTCCTGGGATTATCTCTCCGGCGGTCTTCTTGAAGGCAATCCCACTCTTTCTTATCACGTTGCATCAAATGTTGCAAAATTCGGCGATATGAACCGTGTTAAGACAGCTAAAACAAAATCAGGTCTTCTTCCCTGTCCCGAAATTGAAGCTGTTAGTGCATTTGACGAAAGCACCTCAACTCTCAGAATTATGGGATACAACTTCAAAAATGACGTTGAATACAACAAAACTGCTGATCTTAACTTTGATATAAATGTACCTCAGCTCGACGGTAAAGAGGTTGAAATCAGAGTTTACAGCATTGATGACAGCTGCAACTATTTCGACGAATGGCTAAAGGACAGAGAAACATATAATATCACTGATGACTGCTTCGCCTGGTCTCCCGACTGCCCCGTAATCGAAAGCACGGCAACTCTCGCTGACAGCAATGCAAGAAGTATTTATTTCAATGAGCTCAGAGATAAATATGCCGAATGCTCACGGCTTGTTCCTGAGATTTCAAAGGCTACCGTAACAGACGGAAGACTTACTCTTTCTCAGGCAGTTGCACCTAACGGAGTTGTATTCTTTGAAATAACCCCTGTTAATTAAGGAGATATATAATGAAAAAATTTATCAGAAACCTTACGGCTTTTATTCTTGTTCTTGTCACTCTTCTCAGCACCGGTATATTCACCTGCTTTGCTTCAACTCTCAGAAGCGGTGACCTGGACGGTGACGGCAAGGTTACCGCCTCCGATGCCAGAAGCATTCTCCGTTTATCGGTTGAGCTTACCGACTGCGTTCCTGTTATAAGACAGTATGCAGACACAAACGGTGATGAAGCTGTTACCGCTGCCGATGCAAGACTTGCTCTCAGAGTCTCTGTAAAGCTTGAAGAAGAGTCTTCTCTTGCTTCCTTTGTTCCGGAAGATAAAGATGAATATTTTTATCCGGAAATAAGAGAAATTACTCTCACTGAGGGCGAAAAAGCCGAAGCACCCATCCTTGTCCGCAAAGATATGAAGCCCGTGTGGAAATCAACTAACACAAAAGCTGTGACCGTTTCAAAAAACGGACAGATCACTGCTGCGAAAAAGGGGTTTTCCTGCGTTATTCTCGAATGTGACGGCTATAAATTCTATTTTGAAATTAATGTAAGAACACCTTTACAGAATAAAATCGATGCCCTCAGAAGCAAATACCCCGCAGGCTATTACTGGAACAACCATGCGCCCAGTAAAAAATATCCCGCTGTTACGGAAACTCCCTGCAGCGACCACAGAGAAGGAAAATATGCTTACTGTAAGGGTCAGTGCGCAGGCTTTGCCGAGCTGATGTTCAAAGAGGTATTCGGTTCTGATGCAAAAAGAACATACGGTGTTACCTGGGATACTCTTAAAATCGGTGATTATATCCGCTTTAACAGAAATCATTCTGTTTTTGTTACCGATGTAGTAAGAAAAGGCGACATTGTAGGCTACAGCTACTACAGTGATAAAAACATCACTGCTGAAGAAAATTATATTGTAGTAGTTCACTGTAACTGGCATTGGAACTGCGATATAGTCTGGGACGGTGTTTTCTATGAGGACTACACCATAGCCCCCGGCTACAGCTATACTGCATATTAAACAGCCTGTAAATTCTTTTTTCAGAATTTTTACTGAAATAAACGGAGCTTAAGTCATTCCCCGTAAGAGACGGACTTAAGCTCCTGTTTTTATTTTATTTTAATTTCACATTGCCGTTTTTGTCACAGGTAAGTGTAATTGATTTTTCTATGGTTTTAAGCGGAATAAGAAGCTTTTGCTGTCTTATACTGAAATCAGCAGAAGCAGTGTCCCCCTCTGCACGGGCGTCTGAGGATAAAAGCGACCAGTCGGTATCATAAATATCAACGGAAAAATCTGCTGACACACACTTCACACTGTTTTTTGAGCAGATAAAATTTCCCTTGAGCTTTGCTGTCCACAAAAGCTCGCCTGCCGAGGAATAATAGTTGAGAAACCCGGTTTTTGAAACGGTTTTCTGCCCTCTGAAAAAATCCATAAGCTTTCTGAAAAAAGCAAACAGCCGTGAGAAAAAGGTTTCTTCCTTTTCTTCCTTAACGCTGTCGGAAAGGGTTTCAACAAAATATGAGCCGTCATCAAGATATTCTCTTTCTTCAGGCACCGAAACCGCCGCGGCGGGCACAACACCTGAAAAAAGAAGCAAGGGACAAAGCAATACTGCCAATATTTTTTTCATATTATTTTCCCTCCCGTATTATTCATAATAAACATGATACCCTCAGAAAAATATCCGTGTGCTTCCGTGTGTACATCAATATAGCTTACAACGGCAAATACAGCCCATATGATAAGAGCTGCCAGCACGGCAAAAAGAATCGCTTTTTTTACACTGAGCCTTTTTTTCAGCTCTGCCCCGGAAAGCTCTCCGGAAAATCCCGCTGCGATTTCCTCGGGAGTGCCGAAAACCGATATTATTTCTCCCATATCCGCATCGGGGGAATTGCTTAAATAATCATCAATATCCGCCTTAAGCTGATTGATGAATACGGATTTTTTCTTTTCAGGGCAAAGAAGGACATTTTCAATTTCCCTGAAATATTTCTTCAGTCTGATATCGGATGACTCACTCATTGTCTTCCACCGCCTTCAGTATCATTTCAACACCCTCGGATATTTTTTTATATTCCGAAAGCAATTCAAGATAGTATTCTTTTCCTTTGTCTTCAAGGTGATAATACTTTCTCAGACGTCTGTTTACTACCTCATCATAATCGCTTATATATCCGTTTTCGGAAAATCTGTAGAAAACCGGATAAAGGGTGCCCAGAGGCATATTGAATCTGCCTCCGCTTTTTTCATTTACGGCTTTAACAATCTCATAGCCGTACATATCCTTCTGTGACAGCACCGACAGCACCACAAGCTCTACCGTGCCTCTTTTGAAATTATCCGTATTAGGCAAGAAAATCTTCCTCTCACTGTTCTGATAAAATTTTACCACAGCAAAAAATATATGTCAATACATATCTTGTTACACAAAATATATATTGACACATAACATTTTAAATGGTATTCTTATCCTGCAGGGATAACTGCAGGTATTTCTGCAAAATAAAGCATTGAAAGGAAGATAATAATGTTAAACACTGTTTTTGCAAAGCTCATTGCACTGATCCTGTTTGCCGTATCCTTTATTATTCCCGGATCACCCGATAATGTGGATATCTCCGCAGAAGCTGTGGCAGGGGAAGCACAGCTTATCCGTGTTGAATGGAAAAACAATACCGGAAAAGCAATAACCATTCCCGAGTATTATATTGAGAAATATGAGAATGAGGAGTTGACAGCCGTGGAATTCTCCGACGGCTTCGGCTTCCCTGAAATCTACACTCAGTATTACCCCACAGAAGGCGGAACAATTACAATAGACGTAAAAAGAGACCTGAAAGAGCCCCTTACGGCAGGCACATACAGAATAACCCTTTGTTATAATATTCTTTACAGCTCCGTAAAAACAGGAAGCTCTTGTGCTGAATTTACCGTTAACTGACAAAACGGTGCTGCATTTCCGCCTACGGATCTGCAGCACCCTCTTTTATTATCGCCGTACTCTGTATTTCACACGATTACCGTATTTTACCGCAACAAGAAGATCCGATTCTTCAAACTTCAGCACAAAATCTCTTATAGTGGCATAAGCTGCATCAGCAAAATCCCTTTCCAGCATTTTTGTTGAGAATTCTTCTGTACCGTAATAAGATAGCACAAATGTCCAGAGCTTTTTCTCTTTTTCCGTAACTCTGCCGTCCTTCAGCATATACCGATAAGCTTCCAGAGTATCGGCTATTCCGGAGATTTCACTAAATTTATTATATACATTTTCAGTAAAATAAGAAATAATAGGAGTTACATCTGTTTTTCCGCTTATTTTACGGTTTTCTTCAATGAGTGTAAAAGCATTATAATAAGCCTTCCTGCTTTTTTCAATTTCGCTTGAAAAAGGTACAAATAAAGCGGACTGATATCCCTTTTGTATCAGAAACCACAGATGGAGAAGACGTGCAATTCTTCCGTTTCCGTCAAAATACGGGTGGATATATGCAATATAAAAATGAATAATACACGCTTTTTCAAGGTCTCCGATGCTGTCATCTTCATTTATAAAATCCATAAGAGCCTCCATATATACAGAAATCTTTCTGTAATCAAGACCCTGATGTTCTACACGGTCGCTGACAATAAATACCGAATCGTGGCGGTATAAATACCCCGTCTGAAGTCTGTCTTCCTCCGGAAGAAAATCTCCCACACACATCATATAAAGTTTATAAAGATTCTCTTCATTTATTCTGTTTTTAACATCTGAAATAAACTCAAATCCTTTTTTTAAGCCGAGAATTCTGTTTTCCTGCTCATTGGCAGGGGCAAAGCCCTTGAGAATATTACGGACACTCTCTCGGGACAAATCAATATTTTCAATAGCATAGGTGGAAATAATTTCTTCCTCGGTACTTTTTACGGCAAGCTTTTGCGATTGCTCAAAGAAAAGCTGCTTTATTGTTTTCAGTGAAACAGCTGTGTGATTATCGGTATAAACAATCTTCTCACCATAAAAATCAATAAGCTTTATTTCTTTATAATAAAATTCTTTAAGATTCTCCAGAAATTCACAAATACTATCACCGTATTTGTATTTCAGTTTATTAAGATCATAAAAATGCTTATCCTTCAGCATTCCGATAAATAATTTTATATCCATATAACCTCCTGATAATAACTAGTATCAGTTTGTATCAGTTTAATATATTTTATACATATTGTCAAGCAGGAAAGATTTTCCCGTAAAGAAAAAACCGGAGTCTGTGAGCTCCGGTTTTTATATAGCTTTATTTATACCTGATAAAAGCCTACCTTTTTCATTACCTTGCGCATTGTTTTATGAGCAAGATATGCTGCCTTTTCAGCACCTTCCTTTGCACATTTTTCAATATATGCCTTGTCGGAAAGGATTCTCTTATATTCTTCCTGAACAGGTCTCAGTTCTTCAACAACAGCCTCAGCAACAGCTGCCTTGAAATCACCGTAGCCCTTGCCTTCAAATTCTTTTTCGATGGCGTCAAAATCAAGACCCGTGCAGCAGGAATAGATATTCATAAGATTATTTATACCTGCCTTACCCTCGCCGTAATATACTCTTGCTTCGGAGTCTGTGACGGCACTCTTTATCTTCTTTGCTATTACATTGGGTTCATCTGCAAGAGAGATAAATGATTTCACATTAGGATCGGATTTACTCATCTTCTTTTCAGGCTCCTGAAGAGAAAGAATTCTCGCTCCCTTCTTGCCTATATAGGGCTCGGGAATTTTGAAAACATTTCCGTAGATACCGTTGAAGCGCTCAGCTATATCGCGGGCAAGTTCAAGATGCTGCTTCTGGTCGTCGCCTACCGGCACCTTATCCGCACCGTAAAGTAGAATATCAGCTGCCATTAATATAGGATAGGTGAAAAGACCTACGTTTACGTTATCCGCGTGGCGCTGGGACTTATCCTTGAACTGTGTCATTCTGGAAGCCTCACCGAATGCGGTGTAGCAATTGAGCACCCATGCCAGAAGTGCGTGGTCGGTAACGTGGCTCTGAAGAAATACAATATTCTTTTCGGGATCAAGACCCAGTGCAAGAAGCATGGCATACATTTCTATTGAACGGCGTCTGAGATCTGCAGGCTCACTTCTTACGGTAATTGCGTGAAGATCCGCAACACCGAAAATACAGTCATTTTCGGCAGCCATATCGTGCCAGTTTTTGAAAGCACCGAGATAATTTCCCAATGTGGGAGTGCCTGATGCCTGAACAAGACTCAATACGGTTGTTTTCTTTTCGTTTGTGTTTTCCATTGTCAATTCTCCTGTGCGGGGTCTTTGCCCGTATAATTTTTCAGTAATTTTTCCCTTTCTTTATAATCGGGAAGTATTTTTTCTATTTCTTTATAAAACTCTTTCGAGTGGTTATGGTGGATTATATGGCACAATTCATGAACCACAACATAATCTATTGCCTCTTCGGGATAGCGCATGAGATAAAAGGAAAAGGAAATACTGTTTTTACCCGAGCACGAGCCGAAGCGGGTCCTTGCCCCCGTAACAGTTATCCTTGAGGGCTCTACCCCTATCAGAGATGCAAAATATGCTGTCTTTCCGGGAAGAAGCTCCTTTGCTTTTTTTCTGAGAAGTGCTTCCTCCTCAGAAGAGGCTTCTTTTCTGATATCCTTTTTTTCTTCAGCTCTTTCCAGTGCCTTCTGCAGCCAAAGGGAATTTTTTTCAACAAATTCCTCTATGCGCTTGCGTGAGGCTTTAAGAGGCGCCCTTACAATTACACTGCCGTCTGCCTTTACGCACAGTGCTATGGTTTTTCTTTTTGAATAAACTATTTCAATATTATCAGACAACATTTTCCAATAAGCTCATAAAGCTCATAAGGCCTGTCATTCCCTTATAAAGCCTGTAATCAGAGGGAATACTTTTGTATTCTTCAGGAACAGCTGCTGATAAAGTGTTTACAATCATATCGGATCTGATACGGCCGTCTGCGCCACGGTCAAGGTATCTGATGAGCTTATTGCCGTCCATATAAACCTCAGAAATTCCTCCGTTTTCGGGATAGGAGTAAACGGTACAGCTTATATTTCTGAATGTTTCCGTTCTTTCCTTTTTAAGCTTGCCGAATTCGGGCATTGATGAAAAATCAATATTTTCTGAAGAATAATCCTCCGGAGATAAACCTGCCATAGTTAATACGGCATCAGACAAATGAAGCGCAGATTTCTTTTCGGGATAAATAAAATATAATTCATCACCGTCTACAAGCATACCGAAGCCGATTCCGCCGAAGTCGGAATACGTATAAGAAATATCACCGGAAATTGCCATTGTCATTGTCTCATAAGAGACACCGTCGGCGGACATTAATCCTTCTATATAAAAGTTACCGCTTCTCAGTATTTCGTATTCATTTGAAGATACATTCTCTTCGGGCAGACCTACCGATAAGCGGAGAATTCTTCTGGCATCCCCCGCCGTAATTTTTCCGTCACCGTCCATATCGGCTATAGAAGTCTGCTGCTTGCTGAATTTTTCAAGCCCCACACTGCGTCTGAGGGTAAGCCTTGCATCGGCTGCGGTAATTTTTTTATCATTATCAACATCACCCCTTGAACGTGCCGATGAAAAAACAGGAAGAGAGCAAAAAATAAATAATAAGGTCAGCATAATACTTATTAATCTTTTTCCCATTTGTCATTACTCCTTTTTTCTTCTTTTTTCAATATAATTATCCAGATAATTGCACAGATAAGGCATACTGCCGCCGCTGCTATACTTATTATATTAAGCAGCGTTACGGTGTTTTCATCAAGGAAATCCGAATTGTTATATGAAAACAACCGCAGTATTACCGTTACGGCTGCACTTAAAAGCAGAATCAGTTTTAATACTTTCATTTTACTGTGTTATTTCTCCGCAGAAAATCTCCCTTTTAGTTCCGTCGGGAAGAAGAATTTCTGCAGCTCCTGTATTTGTTATATCGGTGACAATACCTTCAAGCACACAGTCACCGAGAATATATTTTACGCTCTTTCCTACGGAAAAAGAACGGCTGCGTATCCTTTCCATAGTGTCGGAATTTGTTTTATAAAGCTCTTTATTCTTATAAACATATTCATCTGTTTTTGCAGTAATTAATTCCGTAAGCTTGTTTTTATCGGGTACACTTTCGCCTTCGGCTGAAAATGAGGTCATTTTATCCTGAAGCTCCGAAGGAATATCATCCTTACTTACACAAAGATTGATGCCTACACCTACAACAGCGGTGATAAATTTTCCCGACACAAGCTCTGAAAGAATTCCGCCGAGCTTTTTACCGTTAAGATAAATGTCATTGGGCCATTTTACTTCTGTTTTTACTCCCGTCAGCTCCTCTATGGCTTCGCTTACCGCAAGACCTGCAAGAAGTGTGACAAAAGGAATATTATTCTCTTTTCCCGTAAGCGGAAGAGAAAAAGAAAAATAAAGACCTCCGTCGGGAGAAAAAAAGCTTCGTCCGAGTCTTCCTCTTCCCGAAAGCTGCATTTTTGCCGAAACAACGGAAAAAACAGGTGAAGAGGCAGTGTATATCATTTTTTTAATATCACCGTTTGTAGACTCTGTTTTATCAAGAAAAACAAAATCCCTCGGAGTATTTAATAATTTTTCGTACATTCCCGTATCTCTCTTTTACAGATAATAAAATGACAGCCCCGATGCAAAAAACACCGAAACAAAATCAGAATATATGCTCAAAGAAAAAAGGGACAGCAATGAATAACATCCGTCCCTTATCTTTTTTTGGCGGCGGAACATTTCCGCTCTTATTATTCTTCGTTTGCCAAAAGCTCTTTGAGAGCCTTTATGTCATTTGCCGAAAGAGTGATACCCTTACCCATCTTTTCATGGTCGGGACCCCAGTCACGGATGTCATACTTAGGCTCCTTGCCGTTCCAGCTGATAAGGTTGAGCTCCTTTGCCCAGCCGCCGGAGCCCTCAGAGATGATACCGATGTGCTTTACGATTTCATATGTAAATTCGGGCATTGCGACAGCCTCCTTCCAAATAATTATTATATATACATATTTATAATATATATAAGGAATAAAAAAATCAAGTGTTTTTTTAATTTTTTTTGTACATTCTGCGGATTTTGAACATTTTTTCATTATAAAATACATATTTGTCATAATAAAATCTTAATAAAAACACAATCCGCACTTAATTCACTTTTACCGAGTAAAGATATAAAATCTTTCTGAGGTGAAAAAAGTGAAATCCAAAAAAACAATTATTGCTGCTTTTATGGTGCTTACGGTGATTATTCTTATGATTACCGACGGCATTCTGACCAAGGTAAGAGAAGATACGGAAAAAGAAAATATATACCGGGGCAGATATGAAGAATGTATGGAAATCATATCCTCTTTTGCTGCAAACAATAATCTCGACACCGATGCCTATCCTGAAAAAATAATTGAAATGCTTATAAATAATCCCGAAACCGAAGAATTTGTTCTGAATTATCCCCTGAAAAAGGATAACACCGAAGAATACAGCCTTGAGGAATATAAAAACACAAATGAGATTCCTCATCTTCTTCAATGGGATATGCGCTGGGGCTATAAGGAATATGCAGGCGATATTATGGCTTTGTCAGGCTGCGGACCCGTGTGTCTTTCAATGGTGGCTATATATCTTACGGGAAACACTGAGCTTACTCCCGGGTATATTGCGGAATTTGCAGAAAGAGAAGACTATGCTTCAAAAAACAACGGCACACTATGGCTTCTTATGAGTGAGGGTGCTCAAAAGCTGGGACTTACAAGCAGAGAAATACCGCTTCACAAAAACAGTATGATAAATGCTCTCAGAGAAGGCAGTCCTCTCATTCTTATTATGAAGCCCGGAGATTTCACAACCGAAGGACACTTTATTGTAATCACGGATTATTCGGATGAAGGCTTCAGCGTGCTTGATCCCAATTCAGAAGCAAGAAGCAGCCGGAAATGGACATATGAAAAAATAGAAAACCAGATAAATAATATATGGGCATTCAGCTTTAGCGGCTGAGTGTCTTTTCTTTTTTGTATTATAATTATTTCTTGTAAAATCAGTATATAATATGTATAATATATTTAATAAGTAAAAATGAGGTAATTTTTATGAGAGATAAAAATCTTTGTGCCCTCACTCCCCCCAGAGGCTTCAATTCCTGGGACTGCTACGGGGCAGCTATAAATGAAGAACAGCTTATGGCAAATGCAAAATATCAGGCAGAGCATCTGAAGGAATTCGGCTGGGAATATGTCGTATGCGATATTCAGTGGTATGAGCCTACCGCTTCTTCATATTACTATCATAATTTCACCGAATTATGCTACGACGAATATTCACGTGTTATTCCTGCACCGAACCGTTTTCCTTCTTCGGCAAACGGTGTTGGCTTCAAAAAAATTGCCGACGATATTCACGCTATGGGGCTCAAATTCGGAATACATATTTTAAGAGGTATCCCCCGTCAGTGCGTTCATCTCAATACTCCCACAGTCACACCCGGTATTACTGCCCGTGACATAGCGCAGCAGTTCTCAATATGTCCCTGGAACACGGATATGTACGGAATTGACTCCGAAAAACCCGGTGCTCAGGAATACTATAACTCAATTTTTGAATTATATGCCTCCTGGGGTGTTGACTTTGTAAAGGTTGACGATATTTCAAACACGGAATTCAAGCCTCACGATCCCTATTCGGCAAAAAAAGAAATTGAAATGATCAAAAAAGCCATAGATAACTGCGGAAGAGATATTGTTTTAAGCCTTTCTCCCGGACCCGCACCCCTGTGGGAGGCAGAGCATCTCAAGGAATTTGCAAATATGTGGAGAATGAGCGGTGACTTCTGGGACACAAGTGCGGCGCTTGATCATATGTTTGACCTGTGCTACAGCTGGTATCCCCACATAAGTGCAGGCTGCTTCCCCGACTGTGATATGCTTCCTCTGGGCATTATCCAGCTTACCGAGGAGCTTCCCGAATACAGGGCAAGAAAAACAAGATTCACAAAAGATGAGCAGTATATGGTTATGAATCTGTGGTGTATTTTCCGCTCTCCTCTTATGTTCGGCGGAGAAATGACTATGATGGATGATTTCACATATTCTCTCATTACAAATAAGGAGCTTCTTGATATAAATGAAAGCTCATCCGAAAACCGTCCTCTTTTCTGGGACAAGCAAACCGCGGTATGGACCTGCAAGGACAAAAACGGTAAAAATGTATTCGCTTTCTTCAATCTTACCGATGAGGAAAAAGAGGTTTCAATAGACTGCACTGAGGCTGATGCTTCTGCCTTCGGCACTCTTCACGATATATGGACAAAGGAAAAAATAAGTGCCGGCAAAAAGCTTACCGTGAATTTCAAAGGCAGAGGCACAAGAATGTTTGTAACAGATTAAAGGAGAATACAATGCTTTATATAGGTATAGATCTCGGCACTTCAAGCGTGAAGCTTCTTTTGACAGACGAAAAAGGAAACATCCTTAAAACAGCGTCAAGGGAATATCCTCTTATTTTTCCCCGTGACGGCTGGTCAGAGCAGGACCCCTATGAATGGAAAAATGGAACCTTATCCGCCCTTGAGGAAATACTTGCAGAGACAGATCCCTCTCTTATAAAAGGAATATCCGTTGCCGGACAGATGCACGGTCTTGTCATTCTTGATGAAAATGATGAGGTTATCCGTCCCGCAATTCTGTGGAACGACGGCAGAACGGAAAAAGAGGTAAAATATCTCAATGAAACAATAGGCAAAGAAGCACTTTCCCGTTACACCGCAAACATAGCATTTGCAGGCTTCACCGCACCCAAAATCTTATGGGTAAAGGAAAACGAGCCTGAAAATTTCAGCAGAATAAGAAAGATTATGCTCCCGAAAGACTATATAAACTATATTCTCACAGGAGTACATTCCTGCGATTATTCGGATGCATCGGGAATGCTTTTGCTCGATGTAAAAAATAAACGCTGGTCTGAAGAGATGCTCAATATATGCTCGGTATCTGAAGAAATGATGCCCGCCCTTTTTGAAAGCTATGAGGTTATAGGAAAGGTGAAGGAGGAATTCGGTCTTCCCGAAGCCCTGGTTACCGCAGGTGCGGGCGATAATGCCGCTGCAGCTATAGGCACAGGCACCGTCGGTGAGGGTAAATGCAACATATCCATCGGTACATCAGGTACAATATTCATTTCAAGCGATAATTTTTCCTCAGACGAAAATAATTCTCTTCATTCTTTCTGCCACGCAGACGGTAAATATCATCTTATGGGATGCATGCTTTCTGCAGCCTCATGCAATAAATGGTTCTCTGAAGAAATTCTCAGGGAAAATGATTTCAGTGAATTGCAGAAGGATATAACAGAAGACAGTCTCGGAAACAACAGCATATACTTTCTCCCCTATCTTATGGGAGAAAGAAGCCCCATAAACGACACCGATGCAAGAGGTGTTTTCGTCGGTCTTTCTCTTGATACAAAAAGAGAGGATATGGTGCTTGCCGTTTTGGAGGGCGTGGCATTTGCCGTAAGAGATTCTTTTGAGGCAGCAAAAAAATCAGGCATTGAAATAACCGAAAGCTGCCTTGTGGGCGGCGGTGCAAAAAGTCCCTTGTGGAGAAAAATTCTTGCAAACGTGCTGGGAATCAGGCTCAATATATTAAAAACAGAGCAGGGACCCGGTATGGGTGCGGCAATTCTCGCAATGGTAGGTGCAGGCGAATATTCCTCAACCCGCGAAGCCGCAGAGAAGCTTCTGTGTATTTCCGAATCCGTTTTCCCCGACAAAGAGCTTACCGCACTTTATGAAAACAGATATAATAAATATAAAGAAATTTATCCCGCACTTAAAAACGTTTTCAGAACTTTAAGATAAGGAGAAAAAGCAATGAGTGAAATTTTCAAAAATATTGACACAATAAAATATGAGGGGGCATCCTCCGTAAATCCCCTTGCCTTCAAATTTTATGATGCCCAAAAGGTGATTCTCGGCAAAAAGATGAAGGAGCACCTTCCCTTTGCTATGGCATGGTGGCATAATCTCGGAGCAGCAGGCACGGATATGTTCGGAAGAGATACCGCGGATAAATCCTTCGGTGAAGAAAAAGGCACTATGGAGCATGCCTTCAGAAAGGTGGATGCAGGCTTTGAATTTATGCAGAAGCTGGGTATAGAATACTTCTGCTTCCACGATGTTGTCCTTGTTCCCGAAGCAGATGATATAAAGGAAACCAACAGAAGACTTGATGAAATTTCAGATTATATTCTCGGCAAAATGCAGGAAACGGGAATAAAGTGTCTGTGGGGCACTGCAAATATGTTTTCAAATCCCCGTTTTATGAACGGTGCAGGCAGCACAAATTCTGCAGAGGTTTTCTGCTTTGCCGCAGCACAGATCAAAAAGGCACTTGATATCACGGTAAAGCTCGGCGGTAAGGGCTATGTTTTCTGGGGCGGAAGAGAAGGATATGAAACTCTTCTCAACACCGATATGAAGTTTGAGCAGGAAAACATAGCACGTCTTATGAAAATGGCTGTTAGCTACGGCAGAAGCATCGGCTTTACGGGGGACTTCTATATTGAGCCCAAGCCCAAGGAGCCTATGAAGCATCAGTATGATTTTGATGCCGCAACCGCAATCGGGTTCCATCGTCAGTACGGTCTTGATAAGGACTTCAAGATGAACATTGAAGCAAACCACGCAACTCTGGCAGGCCACACCTTCCAGCACGAATTGAGAACCTCGGCAATAAACGGAATGCTGGGTTCTATCGATGCAAACCAGGGCGACCTTCTTTTAGGCTGGGATACAGACGAATTCCCATATGACGTATATGAAACCACAATGTGTATGTATGAGGTTATCAAAGCAGGCGGTCTTACCGGCGGCTTCAACTTTGATGCAAAAACAAGACGTCCTTCAAATACCTATGAGGATATGTTTGAAGCATTTATTCTGGGTATGGATGCCTTTGCCCTCGGTCTTATAAATGCCGCAAAGATTATTGAAGACGGCAGAATTGACGAATTTGTGAAAAACAAGTATGCTTCCTTCAATGACGGTATCGGCAAAAAGATAATTGACGGAGAAACAAGCCTTGAGGAGCTTTCAGCCTATGCAGAAAAGCTCGGAAGCACAGCTATCCCCTGCTCAGGCAAACAGGAAAGACTTCAGGGAATTATTAATTCGATAATGTTTAATTAACGGTCACAAGCAACTCAAAATAGCCATATTTGATATTGCTTGTCTCTTTATCCTGCCGTGTTTGGGATAATTATGTCAGACTGATAAATTAAGATTGACTTGTGAGGTTGTTTTTATGACACAAAAAGAATATCTGAAACTTATTGATGAGGTTATAGCAAAGGGTAAATACAAAGACAGCTGGGCTTCTCTTTCGGGACATAAAGCTCCCGATTGGTTCACAAAGGGAAAGCTGGGCATATTTATTCATTTCGGTCTTTATTCAGTGCCCGGCTTCGGAAACGAATGGTATTCAAGAAGCATGTACGACAAGCGCTGCCGTGAATATGAATTTCACAGAAAAACCTTCGGCCCTCAGGATAAATTCGGCTACAAGGATTTTATTCCCATGTTCACCCTGGAAAAATTCAATGCCGGTGAATGGGCTCAGCTTTTTGAAGAGGCGGGTGCAAAATACGTTATGCCCGTAGCAGAGCATCACGACGGCTTCGCGATGTACGGTACAGATTTCAACAGATGGAATATCTGCGAAATGGGTGCAAAAATTGACTATCTCGGTGAACTTAAAAAAGCTGTTGAAAATAAGGGCATTACCTTCTGTGCTTCAACTCACAGAGCAGAGCACTATTTCTTTATGAATCCCGGCAAAGAAATTGAAAGCGATATAAAAAACGGTGAGGCAGAGGATTTTTACGGCCCTGCCGTTTATAACGATGCATACTGCCCCGAGAATATGACAGAATCAACCTGGAATATTGAATCTGAGGGTGCAACAGAGGAATATCTTACCGATTGGATGGTAAGAACCCTTGAGCTTGCAGACAGATATCAACCCTCTTCTCTTTATTTCGACTGGTGGATTCATAATAATTCCTTCAAGCCATATCTCAAAAAAATTGCGGCTTATTATTATAACCGTGCCGAAGAATGGGGCAAGGAGGTTACAATAAACTTCAAGCATAATGCATTCCCGCCCTCGGTTGCCTGCTTTGATGTTGAAAGAGGAGCACTCACAGATATCTCCCCCGTTCCCTGGCAGACCTGCACCTCCGTAAGCAAACGCTCCTGGGGATATATAAAGGACAACGAATTCAAGGATCCTTCTCAGATAATCTGCGATTTTGTTGATATAGTAAGTAAAAACGGCTCTATGCTTCTTAACATAGGCCCTGCTCCCGACGGCACGATAGTAAAGGAAGAGGCTGACATTTTAAGAGAAATCGGTAAATGGCTTTCAGTAAACGGCGAAGGCATTTACGGTACGACCTGCTGGAAAAAATTCGGTGAGGGAGAAGTAAATGTCGAAGAAGGCTTCTTCAAGGATAACGATAACAAGGGTTATACCTCAAAAGATTTCCGTTTTACATACAAAGACGGCTCAATATATGCTTTCCAGATGAAGCCCGACGGAAATACCGTGGAAATTAAAAGCCTTTTCTTCACAAAAAGGGCAGGTCTCGGTATAAATAAAATCACTCTTTTAGGAAGCGACAGGGAAGTAAAATATGAAAGAGACGAATTCTCTCTTCGCATCACTGATTACGAAAAACTCAATACATCCTCTCCCATATGCTTCAGAATAGAGCTTATTTAATAAAAATTTTTCCCGGAATAATTTTTTCCGGGATTTTTTGTAACCTTTCACGGTATTCGGTTACTTAATAAGTGAAAGGAGCTGAAAATATGAAAAAAATATTCACATTACTACTCACTTTTACTATGCTGTTCACTTTTATTTCACCTGCCTTTGCATTAACACCCGTTAAAAAAGATACCTATTACATACTCGTGTATACAAAACCCTCCTACAAATTTACTCCCTACGAAAAGCTTTTCAGGGATCACAGAGAATTTCTTGATTCCGGAAACTATAATGTTGAAGAAATAACCGATATTTCAATAGCTGCCGCCTACAGAGATGATAATCCTCATATACATCCTCCGTATTATGTTCTTTGTATTGAAATCACGGCAAAAAGCCGGGCTGATGCATCCGGCACGGCAGTACGTATTTTCAATACAGGCATTCCGGCAAAAGTCCGGGTGCTTGGCGATACAGGCGAATACAGTAAATTCCGAGAAAATTTTATTCCTGATGGCACAATTCCGGAAGCACATTTTGCTCTCTATACCCCGGGAGATATAGTATGCTCTAATGAGGTCAGCGCATACAGCGCAAGAACAGTGCTGCGTATTTCCGTGGGTCTTGAAAATAAAGAAGATTATCCCTGGCTTCTGGGAGATATGAACGGTGACGGGCTTCTTACGGCATCGGATGCAAGAACAATACTGCGTATTTCTGTGGGGCTTGAAACCACCGGTACAACAAATGTATAAATAAGAAAGCAAGCTAAATGGATGACGGGCTGATTATCGAATTATTCAGAAAACAGGATAGCTCCGCAATAACCGAAGCGGAGAAAAAATACGGTAAGCTTCTTATGAAGCTTGCTATGGGTATTCTATGCTCAAAGGAAGAAGCTGAAGAGGTTATAAACGACACTCTTCTTGCCGCCTGGAATAATATAAAAAACAATCCGCCCGATAATCTTCAGGCATATCTTTGTAAAATAACAAGAAATCTTGCTCTCAATAAATTCCGCAGCAGCAAGGCGAAAAAAAGAAACAGCGAATATGTATTGAGTCTTGACGAAATCGGTGATATCTTCCCTGCGGGTGAAACAACGGAAGAAACATTTTTTTCAAAGGAATTGCAGAATTCCGTATCTGAATTCATAAAAGCTCTCCCCGATGAGCAAAGAAAAATATTTTTACGCAGATACTGGTTTTTCGACTCAATAAAAGATATCGCTGCTTCATGGGGTATCAGCGAAAGCAAAGCAAAAACTCTGCTTTTCAGAACAAGAAAAAAACTGAAGGAATATCTCGAAAAGGAGGGATTCAATATATGAACAATGAAAAACTTCTTGATATTCTCTCTGATATTGATGACAGCCTGATATCTGATGCACTTCAGAATGAAAAAAGCAGAAATAAAAAGAATTTCGGAAAAATAATCTTATTTGCCGCTGCAGTTTTTGCTTTTACGGTTATAAGCCTTGCTGTCGGCAGAGGACTGTTTTTCAGAGAATATACCGTGTTGCCCTCTGAACAGGAAAGCACAGGTGTTTCAGAGGAAAATAAAACAGAAATCCCCTATCAGCAAATATTACCGGAGCAGGAAATAACAACTGAGGAAAATATAACAGGATACACACAGGAAATAACAACTCCCTCTGAAATTCCTTCCGGTCAGGGGATAATAACTCCTTCAACGGCTGAGCCTTCATCAGCTGAGGAAAAAAGCACAGCCGCGTTATACAGCCCTGTCCCCGAGCCTTCCTCCGAGGAAAATACCACAGAGCTTTCCGACAGTCCTGATACCATTATATTTCATGAAACAAGCCCCGTTAATCTGATTTCCGTAACAACAGACTCTCTGCCCGAGGGCTATTCCGTAACAGAGAAGGTAAATATTACTGTTCTTGAACAATTATACGGTACAAGAATAATTCCGTCTTATCTTCCCGAAAAAACTAATAACAGTGTGCTGGGCGCCGATAAAGAAGAGAAATATACTGTTTTTTTTAACAGTGACAAATCAGACTATGTATGCCTTAACAGCCTGTCCTTTTATCTTGAAGACAACAGTATTCTTACAATAAAAGCATCCACCCGTGAAATACCGTCTCTTCAGGCAGAAAAAAACAATATGTCGCATCCTTCTTATATAAACGGAATACCTGTTATACTGCTGAAGTCCGACAGTATAAGTCCCGTGAAAATATACAGTGCCTGTTTTCAGATAAACGGCTGTTATTTCAGACTTCAGCTGACAGGAATAAAAGAAAACGAAGCAGAATTTATCAAAATATTATCTTCGCTTATATAGAAATAAAGCCCGCAGCTTCTGTCAGAAACGGAAGACGGGCTTTTCTGCTGTAATAATTATCCGTATATATTATATGTTTATATGCTCTCCCGTAAAGAAATAGTTTATTTCTGACGGGGGATATTTTTCATCAAAGGTATCCACTATTATAAGCTTTATTTTCCGTTTTTCGGGAATAATATTCTTTATGTATACAGCAGCACTCATACCCTCTGTTACGTCCGGATCATATTCCGCAAGGCCTGCAAGATTGGGAGTCAATTCAACAAATACGCCGTAGCTTTCAACAGACCGTATTATCCCGGGAACGGTTTCACCGATTCTGAAAAGCTCTGCATTTTCTTCCCAGGTGCCTAAAAGCTCCTTATGAGAAAGTGTTATTCTGCCCTTATCGTCTCTTCCCGTCACAATACATCTTATATTCTGCCCCACAAAAAATCTTGCAGACGGGTGGGGTATTCTTGAAACAGATATTGATTCTATAGGAAGCAAAGCCGTAAGACCTGCACCTATATCACAGAAAACACCGAAGCTTTCCATATGGGTTACCTTTACTTCTATTATATCTCCTCTGATAAGCTTATCGGAAAACTCTGTTTTTGCTTTTTCCTGAGCCTTTTTTCTTGATAAAACCGCATATAGTCTTCCCTCTTCATTTCTTCTGATATCCGTTATAATAAAGCACACGCTTTTCCCCACACGGGAAATAAGTGCTATATCACGAACATAGCCTTCTTCTATTCCTATTGCTCCTTCATTACGGGGAATTATTCCCTTCATTGCACCCAGATCAATATGAAGATTGTGCTCTTTATCGCAAAGTGCAGCTCTTCCCTCAAGAATAAGCTCCTTCTGCATTGCTTCCTTCAACCCCTGAAGCGAAGAAAGAACATTTTTATTTACCGCAGTATTTATAAGCGAACCCTCGGGTCTGTATTCCGACATTTACATTTCCTTCCTTTCAAAAAATATTCTCACTGTAAATAATATTTACACAAAAGAAAAAGTATTCTGAAAATTATAATTTATCGATGTGCCGGCTACATAAAAATCAGTATTTCTGATGTTTGTTGCCTATTTATCCTGTAGGGGACGACGCCCTCGGCGTCCCGTTTGCCACAAGGATAAAAATATTTATGTCGCTGATAAATATCCTCATAATCAGCCTCTTTTTGTTCTGTTACATGCAATTTTCAGT
>JAZSNB010000121.1:0-41475 GCA_045536195.1 Acutalibacteraceae bacterium | reverse complement strand
TAACAATACTTCCAACCCAAGAGAACCGTAAAGAAGAGGTATAATACCGAATTTCTCATGCAACAGCTCAGCATTTTTCAGAAAGCATTTATACTTCATAAAACTCACCCTGATACTTTGTTTATACTGCTATTTTACTCTGTTTCATACACTTAGTCAATATCCTTGAAGAGGCCTCTGAAACAAGCGTTTTTGCGGCATTAACAGCATCGCCGAAGCAATCCTTATTAACAGAAAAAACGGAACACCTTACGGTGCTCCGTCATTTTTATAAACTATGCTTTTGGGAAATTCCTCAGATGAGTTCGATTATGCACATTTCAGCAGCGTCGCCGCGACGGGGACCTGTCTTGATAATGCGGCAATAACCACCCTTTACTTCGTTGTATTTGGGTGCAACTTCATCAAAGAGCTTCTTAACAACTTCTTCCTTGGTAATGTAAGCCATTGCCTGTCTTCTATTGTGAAGGGAGTTTACCTTAGCGAGAGTAATCATCTTCTCGGTAATAGCACGAACTTCCTTAGCTCTTGTAACGGTGGTTTCAATCTTGCCATTTTCCAAAAGGTAAGTTACCATAGCTCTCATCATAGCTCTACGATGATCAGTAGGTCTGCCGAGCTTTCTGGTTCCGGGCATTTAAATCACTCCTTAATACCTATATTGGGTGAGATTGTAAGAGGATTATTCGTCCTCCTGACGAAGAGATAAACCAAACTGAGTGAGTTTTGCAACAACCTCGTCAAGTGACTTCTTGCCGAGATTTCTGACTTTCATCATATCCTCTTCAGTCTTTTCTATCAGATCGCCAACCTTGTGAATGTTCGCTCTCTTAAGACAATTAAATGAACGAACTGAAAGGTCAAGTTCCTCAACGGTCATCTCTAATGTCTGCTTATTAGAATCGGTATCCTTAACGACCATAACCTCAACATTGCCTGCTTCTTCAGAGAGGTCAACAAAGAGATTGAGATGTTCGTTGAGAATCTTGGCTGCAAACGAAACTGCATCCTTAGCAGTAAGAGTTCCGTTTGTCCATACCTCAAGAGTTAACTTATCATAGTCGGTTATGTCGCCGACACGAGTGTTCTCTACAGTGTAATTTACCTTGCTGACAGGAGTGTAAATAGAGTCAATTGCTATAACGCCGATAGCGGGATTAAGCAAAGCCTTATTACGCTCTGCGGACACATAGCCTCTGCCGATATCAGCAGTAAGCTCCATTCTGACATGAGCGTCAGGACTGAGTGTTGCAATGTGCCAGTCGGGGTTAAGGATTTCTACCTCCGAGTCTGTCTGGATATCTCCGGCTGTAATCTCAGTAGAATTGCTTACATCGATATACATTGTTTTGGGTTCATCACCGAAGATTTTAAGAATAACGTTCTTCAGGTTAAGGACGATTTCAGTAACATCCTCTTTCACGCCTTCAATGGTTGAAAACTCATGGAGCACACCATTGATCTTAACAGATGTGATGGCATAGCCTGTAAGTGATGATAAAAGTACACGACGCAAACTGTTTCCGAGTGTTGTGCCGTAACCTCTTTCAAGAGGCTCAAGCACAAATATGCCGTGTGAACCGTCATCACTCAAATCAACAGTTGTAATGCTGGGCTTTTCGATACCTATCATTCAAAACCCTCCTTATAATTACAGAACACAGAATGTCCTGTGAAAAATATTTAGAAACAAATACGTAAAGATCAAGCTTATTTGGAGTAGAACTCAACGATAAGATGTTCTTCAACGGGAACGAGAATCTGATCTCTCTCGGGAAGAGCAACGATCTTTGCACTATGTGCTTCCTGGGCAGATTCAAGCCACTGGGGAACAGGTCTTGAAGCATTAGCTTCGAGAACAGCCTTAAACTTTTCACTGTCGAGGCTTTCCTTCTTTATTGAAAGAACTTCGCCTGCCTTGCAGAGATAGGAAGGAATATCAACCTTTCTGCCGTTAACCTGGAAATGACCGTGAGTAACAAGCTGTCTTGCTTCTGCACGGGAAGAAGCCCAACCTAAAAGATAAACAATGTTATCAAGACGGCTTTCACAGATTCTGAGAAGGTTTTCACCTGTCATACCTGTCTGCTTCTCTGCCATTTCAAAATATTTGCTGAACTGAACTTCGTTTATGCCATAATATCTTCTTGCGGTCTGCTTTGCACGAAGCTGTGTTCCGTATTCGGAAGACTTTTTACGACCCTGTCCGTGCTGACCGGGTGCATAACTGCGACGCTCTAATGCGCACTTGCCTGTGTAGCATCTTTCGCCCTTAAGGAAGAGCTTCTTGCCTTCACGACGGCACAATTTACATACCGCACCGGTATATCTTGCCATAATTTATGACACCTCCTGTAATTTCTTATACACGTCTTCTTTTGGGAGGACGGCAGCCGTTGTGGGGAATAGGAGTAACATCCTTAATCATTGTAACCTCAAGACCTGCAGTCTGAAGTGCACGGATTGCAGCCTCTCTGCCCTGTCCGGGTCCCTTAACATATACCTCAACGGTCTTCATACCATGCTCCATTGCAATCTTAGCAGCTGTTTCAGCAGCTGTCTGTGCTGCAAAGGGAGTGGACTTTCTTGATCCTCTGAATCCCATTTCACCGGCAGAAGCCCATGAAACAGTATTGCCCTGAGTATCAGAAATAGTAACTATTGTGTTATTGAATGTGGACTGAATATGAACAGCACCGCGATCAATATTCTTGCGTTCACGACGCTTACGTGTTGCGCCTTTTTTAGCTACAGCCTTAGCCATACTGATACTCCTCCTTACTTCTTCTTATTAGCAATTGTCTTCTTGGGTCCCTTACGTGTACGAGCGTTTGTCTTTGAACGCTGACCTCTTACGGGAAGACCCTTACGATGACGAACACCGCGATAGCAGCCAATTTCTATAAGTCTCTTGATATCAAATGCTGTTTCTCTTCTGAGATCACCTTCAACCTTAACATTGTGGTCGATATACTCACGAAGCTTAGAAACATCGTCTTCTGTTAAATCCTTAACTCTTAAGTCAGGATCAACACCTGTTGCCTTAATAATGTCGCAGGCAGTTTTCTGACCTATACCATAGATATAAGTAAGAGCGATTTCAACTCTCTTCTCTCTGGGAAGGTCTACACCAGATATACGCGCCATTTGTCAGTTGCACCTCCATTAATAGGTTGTTGGTCAAGGCTTAGCCCTGACGCTGCTTGTGCTTGGGATTTTCACAGATAACCATTACTTTTCCCTTGCGCTTAATGATTTTGCACTTCTCGCAAATTTTCTTTACAGAAGGTCTGACTTTCATTGTGAATACCTCCTAATATTGTTTGCCTTAATAACAGTTTTCCTGTTATCGGTTTTTTATTTGGAACGCCAAGTAATACGTCCCTTTGTGAGATCATAGGGTGAAAGTTCGACCGTAACCTTATCTCCGGGAAGAATTCGGATATAATTCATACGAAGCTTGCCCGAGATATGAGCTAAGATCACTTTGCCGTTTTCAAGTTCTACCTTAAACGCTGCGTTAGGAAGAGCTTCAACGACGGTACCTTCGATTTCGATATTATCCTGCTTTGACATAACTTAACCTCCGTTATTCATTGTTGGCCTCTAATTGAGCGAGAGCTTTTCTTAAGCCTCTATCAGAGTGCATCTGTGATTCATCCAGAATCATGGATGTAATTTCCACGTGCCTGGGATTTTTACGCTTTGGACCCGAAAGTCTGCGTTCTTTCCCGTCGCACACATAAACATATTTTCCGTCACTATCTGTTACCGCCATAAGGTATCCCTTATCGCGTCCTGCAACGGACCTTATTACCTGTCCTCTTAAAAACATCCGGCACCTCTTAAACCTGAGTAAGTATTATACACTCACCGTCTGTTATTGCAACGGTATGCTCGAAATGAGCGGATAATTTTCCGTCTGCCGTCACAACCGTCCAGTTGTTTTTAAGCACTCTGACATTCTGAGTACCTTCATTAATCATCGGTTCAATGGCAAGTGTCATTCCGGGAAGGAGCCGGGCTCCTTTACCGGGTTTGCCGTAATTCGGAACCGAAGGGTCTTCATGGAGATGTGTGCCGATTCCGTGACCTGTATAATCACGCACTACAGAGTATCCTCTGCTCACACAATATTCCTGAATTGCATATCCGATATCACCCAGTCTGTTTCCTGCAACAGCCTTTGAAAGACCCACATAAAGTGATTCTTTTGTTGTGTTGCACAGCCGCTCGGCAGCCGGGGAAATCTTTCCGCAAGGGAATGTTGCCGCGTTGTCTCCGTGGAAGCCGTTATACACGGCACCAAGGTCAATACTTACAATATCACCTTCGCGGATAATATGCTCTTTATCGGGAATTCCATGAATAACTTCTTGGTTTATGGAAATGCATGCAGTTGCCGGAAAGCCGTTATAGTTGAGGAAGCTGGGGATTGCTCCCTGACTTTTAATATAGTCATAAGCAATCTTATCAATTTCCTTGGTAGTAATACCGGGCTGTAC
The DNA here is from genome assembly GCA_045536195.1 of Acutalibacteraceae bacterium. Taxonomy (GTDB): domain Bacteria; phylum Bacillota; class Clostridia; order Oscillospirales; family Acutalibacteraceae; genus RUG806. Next base: position 36,970 of record JAZSNB010000121.1, on the reverse strand, counting down.
CGCTTCACCGGCAAGCTTCAGTGCCGTTGCCGAGATTCTTCCTGCTTCACGCATTAACTCGATTTCACGGCGTGTTTTCAGCACTATCATGCTTAATCCTCCACAGCCTTGAGGGTAAGAGCAGTGGTATCACTTACTTCTTCCTGACCCTCAACTATGAAAAGTTTACCCTGCTTTTCATAATAATCCTTAAGAGGCTCTGTTTCCTCGTGATAAATCTTAAGTCTCTCAAGAACTGTTTCGGGAGCGTCGTCCTTTCTCTGAACGAGCTCACCGCCGCAAGCATCACAAACACCGTCCTGAGAGGGCTTCTTATATTCAAGGTGATAAGAATTTCCGCAAGCCTTGCATACTCTTCTGCCTGACATTCTTGCTGCGATTCTTTCATCCGCAACCTCAATGTCAATTACCTTGTCAATAATGATTCCCATTTCATCAAGTGCTTCAGCCTGAGGAATGGTTCTGGGGAAACCGTCAAGGATAAAGCCGTTTTTGCAATCTTCTTCACTGAGTCTGTCCTTAATGATTCCGATTACGACTTCATCGGGAACGAGCTTTCCGGATTCGATATATTCTTTGGCCTTAAGGCCCATAGGTGTGCCGTTTTTGAGTGCAGCACGGATAATGTTACCGGTTGATACGGTGGGAATAGCAAGCTTTTCGCTTACTATTTCCGCCTGTGTACCTTTACCTGCACCGGGGGCACCGAGAAAAATTATATTCATCGGTTTGTCCTCCTTATTAATCAAGGAAGCCCTTGTAGTGACGCATCATCATCTGGCTCTCAATCTGAGCAACTGTTTCAAGAGCAACACCAACAAGAATTATGATTGATGTACCGCCGATTGAAACGTCGATAAGACCGTAACCGCAAGCTGTGGTTACCTGAGAGAAGAGGATGGGGAAAAGTGCGCACACACTCAGCATAAGAGCACCGAGAAGAACCATCTTGCTGATAATCTTTGCGATATATTCAGCAGTGGGCTTACCTGAACGAAGTCCGGGAATCATACCGGAATTCTTTGAAAGGTTGTTAGCCATTTCAACGGGATTATACTGAATTGATGAATAGAAATATGCGAAGAAAATTATAAGTAAGAAATAGATTATGCCGTAAACCCAATGCTCAGGCTTGAACCAACCGAAGAATGTGTGCCAGAAAGAATTATCAGCAAGCTTTGAGGCAATGAACATTTCAATCGTGGGAGGAAGAGAAAGAATTGAGCTTGCGAAGATAACGGGAAGAACACCGGACATATTAACCTTAATCGGAATGTTGGAGCTCTGTCCGCCGTACATCTTACGGCCAACTACTCTTTTTGCATACTGTACAGGGATACGGCGTTCGCCTGCATCCATAAAGCAGATATAAACGATCATAGCAAGAAGGCTTATAAGTGCAAGAGGAGCGATAAGCCAGTACCATTTGCCCTGTGTGAATACTGCCTGATACATTGATGTGAGGATTGCGGGAACACGGGATACGATACCTGCGAAGAGGATAAGGGAAATACCGTTGCCGATACCCTTTTCGTTAATCTGTTCACCGAGCCACATAACCAATGCAGAACCGGCAGTAAGAACGGATACAACAACTAAGCCCTGGAAGAAAACAGCAAAGCCTGTGTGAGGCTGGCCGTCTGAAGCAGGAGTAAGCATATCCTGGCTCCAGATGTAAACAAAGTATGCAACGCCCTGAAGCACTGCAAGAGCTATTGTTACATAACGGGTGATAGTTGCCATCTTTTTACGGCCTTCCTCGTCGTGAGAAAGCTTTTCAAGTGCCGGAATAGCAACAGCTAAAAGCTGAAGGATAATGGAAGAGTTAATGTACGGTGTAATACCTAATGCAAAAACACGACCATAGTTAAATGCTTCACCGGTCATCATTGAAAGATAGTTGAGGAAAGTACCGGTGGTGTCGCCTACAAGTCCGTTTTCAGCAACGATGTTGATGAAAGGAACAGGTATTGCGCAACCTAATCTGAACAGGAAGAGAATAAACACTGTGTAGAGAATCTTCTTACGCAGGTCTGCTATCTTCCATGCATTGACCATAGTTTTAATCATTTGTAAGACACGCTCCTTCCTTTTCCGTTAAAAGTAAAATATCTGTCTGCTGTTATTATTCAATAACTTCGGCAGTGCCGCCTGCAGCTTCGATTTTTGCTTTAGCTTCTGCGGAAAAGGCATGTGCCTTAACAGTGAGCTTCTTTGTGAGTTCACCGTGTGCAAGGATCTTGATGCCGTCAAGTTCTTTCTTAACGAGGCCTTTTTCGATAAGAGCTGCGGGATCAACCACTGCACCGTTATCAAAAGCTGCATCAAGTGCTGCTACATTAACAATAGCAATTTCCTTTGCGAAGATGTTGTTGAAGCCTCTCTTGGGGAGTCTTCTCTGTAAGGGCATCTGACCGCCTTCAAAACCGGGATTCATACCGCGGCCGGCTCTTGCCTTCTGACCCTTATGACCCTTACCGGCTGTTTTACCCTGACCGGAAGCAGGTCCTCTGCCTATACGCTTAACCGGTCTGTTTGAACCGGGAGCAGGCGATAACTCGTGAATTTTCATAATTTAAGCATCCTTTCTGCTCTTAAGCTTCAGTAACTTCGAGAAGGAAACCGATTTTGTTTACCTTACCTTTGGTCTGAGCGTTATCGGGCTGAACCGATACGTCACCAATTTTACGAAGACCGAGTGACTGTGCTGTGGCAATCTGGTCTTTCTTGCAACCGATGAGGCTCTTTACGAGCTTAACCTTGATTTCTGCCATTAGTACTTCACTCCTTATCCTAATATTTCCTTAACAGTCTTTCCTCTTACTGCTGCAACCTCGTCAGCATTACGAAGAAGTGAAAGTCCGTTAAGAGTTGCTCTTACAACGTTACAGGGGTTATTTGAACGAAGAGCCTTTGTTCTGATATCCTTGATACCAACTGTTTCAACAACAGCACGAACGGGACCGCCGGCGATAACACCGGTACCGGGTGCAGCAGGCTTGAGAAGAACAACGCCTGCACCGAACTTGCCGATAATCTCATGAGGAATTGTGGTGCCTCTGAGGGAAACTTTCATAAGATTCTTCTTTGCATCTTCAATACCCTTGCGGATAGCATCCGGAACTTCACCGGACTTACCGAGACCGAAGCCGATTGTGCCGTTACCGTCACCAACAACTACGAGAGCAGCGAACTTGTAGATACGACCACCCTTAACAGTCTTTGATACACGGTTGATAGCAACAACTCTCTCCTGAAGCTCGTTTTCTTTCTGTGTTTCAAACTTAGCCAAAAGTCATTCCTCCTTCATTAGAACTTGAGGCCACCCTCACGGGCGCCTTCGGCCAAGCCCTGGACACGGCCGTGATAAATGTAACCGCCACGGTCAAATACGCAAACGTCGATATTCTTTTCCGCAGCTCTCTGAGCTAATGCCAAGCCGACTTTCTTAGCGGCTTCTACGTTTCCGCCGTACTCATTGAAATCCTTTTCAGCAGTTGAAGCACTAACGAGTGTTACACCCTTATCGTCGTCAATAAGCTGAGCATAGATGTGCTTGAGTGAGCGGAAAACATTGAGGCGAGGACACTCGGCAGTGCCGTGGATCTTACCACGAACTCTCTTATGACGAGCCTGTCTTGCCTTTGATGTGTTAGGTCTGTTAACCATAAAAGTATCCTCCTGTTATTATTTGCCGCCCTTACCGGCTTTACCTTCTTTACGGCGAACAACTTCATCAATATACTTGATGCCCTTGCCCTTATAGGGTTCGGGAGGACGAACGCCTCTGACCTCTGCTGCAAACTGGCCGACCTTCTGCTTGTCGTAGCCGTTTACAATGATTTTGTTGGGAGCGGGAACTTCCACTGTGACACCTTCGGGAGGAGTCATAACAACCTGATGTGAAAAACCTACGTTAAGAACCAGGTCTTTTCCCTGAAGAGCGCAACGATAACCGATACCTACGATTTCGAGCTCTTTCTTGAAGCCGTTTGAAACGCCTTCTATCATATTAGCAATAAGAGTTCTTGTAAGACCGTGAAGAGATCTGTTCTCCTTCTGGTCGTTGGGACGGGTAACTGTAACTACGCCGCCGTCAAGAGCGATGGTCATATTGCTGTCAAATGTTCCGGTAAGTGTACCTTTTGCACCTTTTACAGTAACTGTGTTGCCGTCGAGCTTGACTTCAACACCGGCCGGAACAGTGATGGGTAATCTGCCTATACGTGACATCCCTTGTGTTCCTCCTTACCAAATAAATGCAAGGACTTCGCCGCCGACATTTGCCTTACGGGCGTCCTTATCTGTCATAATGCCCTTAGAAGTTGAGAGAATTGCAATTCCGAGGCCTTTCATAACCTTGGGCATATTCTCGCAATCTGTGTATATACGCAGACCGGGCTTTGATACTCTGCGTAAGCCAAGAAGTACCTGGCTCTTGTTGGGACCGTACTTGAGAGCGATTTCGATAACACCCTGCTTGCCGTCCTCAATTACCTTGAAACTCTTTATATAACCCTCGTCCACAAGAATCTGAGCGATTGCCTTCTTCATATTTGAAGCAGGAACAGAAACTGTGTCATGCTTAGCAGAATTAGCGTTTCTTATTCTTGTAAGCATATCAGCGATGGGATCGGTAATCTGCATACCGTAAACCTCCTTTTGCTTTAAGCTCTAATTACCAGCTTGCTTTCTTAACACCGGGAATCTGACCGGCATGTGCAAGTTCTCTGAAGCAGATACGGCATACACCGTACTTACGCAAATAAGCGTGGGGTCTACCGCAAATCTTGCATCTGTTATAAGCTCTGGTTGAATACTTAGCGGGTCTAGCCTGCTTAACTTTCATTGATGTCTTTGCCATTTTTACCCCTCCTTATTTTGCGAAGGGAGCGCCCATAAGTGAAAGGAGCTCTCTTGCTTCTTCATCGGTAGCAGCGGTTGTAACGATACAAATATCCATACCGCGGACCTTGTCGATCTTGTCGTACTCAATTTCAGGGAAAATGAGCTGTTCCTTTACGCCGAGAGAGTAGTTACCTCTGCCGTCGAAGGAGTTGGGGTTGATGCCTCTGAAGTCACGAACTCTGGGGAGAGCGAGATTGAAGAGTCTGTCAATGAACTCATACATTCTTTCGCCTCTGAGAGTAACTTTAACACCGTTGGGCATACCCTCACGAAGCTTAAAGTTAGCGACTGATTTCTTTGCAAGGCAAACTACGGGCTTCTGACCGGTGATCTTACCGATATCGCCTACGATAGCGTCAACTGCCTTGGGGTTATCACGTGCTTCACCGCAGCCAACATTGATAACAACTTTATCAATCTTGGGAATCTGCATTACACTCTTGTAATTGAATTTCTTCATAAGTGCGGGAGCAACGTCAGCATTGTACATAGTCTTAAGTCTTGCCATTTTAGTTGTCCTCCCTTAATCAGTTAATGTGAGCGTTGCACTTCTTGCAAACGCGTACTTTTTTGCCCTTTTCGTCGATAACATGGCCAACTCTTACAGCCTTACCGCACTTGGGGCAGATAAGCTGAACCTTCTCAGCATAGAGAGCGCTCTCTGCCTTGATAAGTCCGCCTGCTTCACCCATCTTTCTGGGCTTTACATGCTTTGTAACGATATTAACGCCTTCAACGATTACCTTACCTTCAGAAGGAGAAACTGCCATAACCTTACCGGTCTTGCCTCTGTCCTTGCCGTTGATAACGATAACTGTATCGCCGGTTTTTACATGAACTTTCTTACTCATCTTACGCTCCTCCTATTAAAGTACTTCGGGAGCGAGGCTGAGGATCTTGGAATAATCCTTATCACGAAGCTCTCTTGCTACCGGTCCAAAGATACGGGTACCTCTGGGGTTCTTATCTTCCTTAATAATAACAGCTGCGTTTTCATCAAAACGGATGTATGTGCCGTCATTTCTTCTTACGCCCTTTGCAGAACGTACGATAACTGCCTTTACAACGTCACCCTTTTTAACAACGCCGCCGGGTGTAGCCTTCTTAACAGAAGCGACTACAACATCACCGATATTGGCATACTTTCTGCCTGTACCGCCAAGTACACGGATGCACATAAGCTCCTTAGCACCGGTATTATCGGCGACTTTAAGTAAAGTCTGCTGCTGAATCATGAATGTGCCTCCTTATTTTGCTTTTTCGATGATTTCAACCACACGCCATCTCTTATCCTTGGAAAGAGGACGGGTTTCCATCAGTAATACACGGTCACCAATGCCGCATTCGTTCTTTTCATCGTGAGCCTTAAGCTTGATGGTGTGATTAACGATCTTCTTGTAAAGAGGATGTCTTACCTTGTCCTTAACGGAAACAACAACGGTCTTATCCATCTTATCACTTGTTACAATGCCGACACGGGTCTTTCTTAAATTTCTTTCCATTTATGCTGTCCTCCCTGTCTTAAGCATCTTTACCGTGAAGTTCGATATCTCTGCGTACTGTGAGTACTCTTGCGATGTCCTTCTTAACGGCACTGATCTGCATGGGGTTTTCGAGCTGGTTGGTAGCCTGCTGGAAGCGCAGCTTGAAAAGATCTTTTTTAAGCTTAAGGAGTTCAGCATCTAACTCTGCTACAGACTTATTTCTTAATTCACTGGCTTTCATTATGACTCACCACCCTGTTCTTCCTTAGTTACAAACTTACACTTGATAGGAAGTTTGTTTGCAGCAAGACGCATAGCTTCTCTTGCTACTGCTTCGTCAACACCGGCGATTTCAAACATAACTCTGCCGGGCTTAACTACTGCTACCCAATATTCAGGTGAACCTTTACCTGAACCCATTCGGGTTTCAGCAGGCTTCTCTGTAATGGGCTTGTCGGGGAATATTTTAATCCAGACCTGACCGCCACGCTTGATGTATCTTGTCATAGCGATACGGGCTGCTTCAATCTGATTTGAGGTAATCCATGCGGGCTCAAGTGCTACAAGGCCAAAATTGCCGTAAGTAACAGTATTGCCACGATGTGCAGCGCCCTTGAGGCGACCTCTCTGCTGTCTGCGGTATTTAACGCGCTTAGGCAATAACATTTTTAAGCCCTCCTGTCTCTTCTTTTCTTGGGTGTTGCTTCGTGAAGAACTTCACCTTTGTAGATCCAAACCTTAACACCGATACGGCCGTAGGTTGTTTTTGCTTCTGCAAAGCCGTAGTCAATGTCAGCTCTGATTGTCTGAAGCGGAATTGTTCCTTCCTTGTATGTTTCGGAACGAGCGATTTCTGCACCGCCGAGTCTGCCGCCGCACTGAATCTTGATACCTGCTGCACCAAGTCTCATTGTGCTGCCGATTGCCTGCTTAACTGCACGACGGAAGGAAACTCTCTTTTCAAGCTGCATAGCAATCTTTTCTGCTACGAGCTGTGAATTGAGGTCAGGCTGCTTGATTTCGATGATGTTGATGTAAACATCCTTGCTTTCACCGAGCATCTTCTTGCAAGTTGCCTTGATCTTTTCGATTTCTGCGCCGCCCTTACCGATAACCATACCGGGCTTTGCGCAATGGATATTGATACGGACTCTCTTGGGGTCACGTTCGATTTCGATTTTGGGAACGCCTGCGGAATTAAGTGCGTTAAGGAGATACTCACGAACATTGTAGTCAGCTACAAGAGTATCGCCGAATGTTGACTTACCTGCATACCAGCGAGATTCCCAATCCTTGATGACACCGATTCTTAAACCGGTAGGATTAATTTTCTGTCCCATTGTTTAATTCCTCCTCCCCGATTATTCCATTTCCTTGAGTACAAGGTTGATGTGTGATGTCTTTTTGTTTATTCTGAATGCTCTGCCGTGAGCTCTGGGTCTGATTCTCTTAAGAGTGGGACCCTGAGAAACTGAACATTCTGCAACGTAAAGTCTGCTGACATCCATTTCATGATTATGTTCCGCATTAGCCATAGCGGATTTAAGAAGCTTTGCAACGGGTTCACACGCAGCCTTGGGTGTGAACTTAAGGATTGCCATAGCTTCATCAGCGGGCTTATTTCTGATAAGGTCAAGAACTATCTGAACCTTACGGGGAGCTATACGCTCAAAAGTCGCATTTGCTCTTGCTTCCATTGTTTACACTCCTTTCGGCTTATTTACCGTTATTTGATGTCTTTGATCCTGCATGACCCTTGAAGGTTCTTGTAGGAGCGAATTCACCTAATTTGTGACCAACCATATCTTCTGTTACATAAACCGGAACGTGCTTACGTCCGTCATGTACGGCAAAGGTGTGACCAACAAAATCAGGGAAGATTGTGGAGCTGCGGCTCCAGGTCTTAAGAACGATTTTTTCGCCCTTTTCATTCATTTTAATGACTCTTTCGAGAAGCTTAGGCTGCACGAAAGGTCCTTTTTTAACACTTCTGCCCATTATTTATTGCTCCTTTCCGCTTATTTAGCATTAGCGCGTCTTACGATGAGCTTATCGGAACGCTTATGCTTTGCACGAGTCTTATAACCAAGAGCGGGCTTGCCCCAGGGAGTAACAGGACCGGGACGACCGATGGGTGACTTACCTTCACCACCGCCGTGGGGGTGATCACAGGGGTTCATAACTGAACCGCGGACTGTGGGACGAACACCCATGTGACGGGTACGGCCTGCTTTACCGATCTTAACGTTGATGTGATCTTCGTTACTAACTGTACCGATTGTTGCCATGCAATTTACGGGAACGTTACGAAGCTCACCTGAGGGAAGACGAAGGAGAGCATACTTTCCTTCTTTAGCCATAAGCTGTGCTGCGTTACCTGCACTTCTTGCAAGCTGACCGCCGCGGCCGGGATAAAGTTCTACATTGTGAATGAATGTACCTGTGGGGATATTCACAAGAGGAAGAGCATTACCAATCTTGATGTCAGCTGAAGCACCGGCTACAACTGTATCTCCGACCTTAAGGCCTGAGGGAGCAATGATATAGCTCTTTACACCGTCCTCATACTGGATGAGTGCAATAAATGCTGAACGGTTGGGATCGTATTCAAGTGTAAGTACTGTTGCGGGTACGTCGATCTTGTTTCTCTTAAAATCGATTACTCTGTACTTCTGACGGTTACCGCCGCCGTGATGACGAACGGTGATTCTGCCGTAGCTGTTTCTGCCGGAAGTTTTCTTGAGGGGTTCAAGAAGGCTTCTTTCGGGAGCAACCTTAGACAACTGTGAGTAGTCTGTTGTAGACATGTTACGGCGACCGTTTGTTGTCGGCTTATAGACTTTTATAGCCATTTTATTTCACACGCCTTTCATTATCATTGAAAAAATTGTGTTCGGTTTCCGGATAGTTTAGCGGCCGGCTAAACCATACATCGCTGTCCGGAAGGTCTATTAGAACATACCGTCAAAGAACTCGATTGTCTTGGAGTCTTCAGTAAGAGTTACGATAGCCTTTTTCCATGAGGGCTTGTAGCCTTCGAAACGGCCGTAACGACGTAAGTGACCACGAACATTAATTGTATTAACCTTTTCTACTTTTACTTCGAAAAGCTCTTCAACTGCTTTAGCAATTTCAATCTTGTTTGCATCCTTGGCAACAACGAATGTGTACTTCTTATAAGCTGTGCCGAGCATGCTTTCTTCGGTAATAACCGGCTTGAGGATTATATCCTGTGCGAACTTGCTCATTATGCATAAACCTCCTCAATCTTTGCTACCGCATCCTTAAGAACTACGATGCTGTCGCAGTTAAGAATGTCATATACATTGAGAGTGTTTACGAATGTTACGTTTACGCCTTCAATGTTACGAGCGCTGCGATAGATAACATCATTCTTTTCGGGAAGAACGATAAGGGTTTTCTTTGCTGCCTTAACAGCTGCGAGAACCTTAACAACTTCCTTTGTCTTGATAGCATCAAGTGTAAGTGCATCGAGAACGATCATTTCACTTGCTGCAACCTTAGAAGAAAGAGCTGACTTAAGAGCAAGTCTCTTAACCTTCTTGTTGATTTCAAATCTGTAGCTACGGGGCTTGGGACCGTGAGCAATACCGCCGTGATACCACTGAGGTGCTCTTGTTGAGCCCTGTCTTGCACGGCCTGTACCCTTCTGTCTCCAAGGCTTCTTTCCGCCGCCTGATACTTCAGAGCGAGTGAGAGTAGACTGAGTTCCCTGACGCTGATTTGCGAGATAATTTACAACTGCGATGTGCATAGCGGATGTATTGGGCTCGATAGCGAAAATGCTTTCACAAAGCTCAAGCTCGGACACCTTAGCACCAGCCATATTTAATACGTCAATTTTAGGCATCTTCTATTCCTCCCTTACGCTTTCTTAACGGCATTTGTGATAACAATGTAACCGCCCTTTGCGCCGGGTACAGCGCCTTTAACAGCGATAAGATTGTTTTCTGCATCTACCTTAACTACGTCCAGATTCTGAACTGTAACCTTTTCAGCACCGAGATGACCGGGCATCTTCTTTCCCTTGAAAACTCTTGAGGGATCGGAGCATGCGCCCATTGAACCCTGATGTCTTGCTACGGGACCGGTACCGTGTGTTTCCTTCAGTCTGCCGAAGTTCCATCTCTTGATAGCGCCGGCATAACCTTTACCTTTGCTTGTGCCGCTGACATCAACCTTTTCGCCTGCTGCGAAAATGTCAGCCTTGAGGATGTCACCTACGTTAACTGAATCTGTGTCAGAAAGTCTGAACTCTCTGAGAACTTTCTTGGGGGCAACATCAGCCTTTGCGAAATGACCCTTCATGGGCTTGTTTACGCGGCTTACCTTTATGTCGCCGAAACCGAGCTGAACTGCTTTGTAGCCGTCCTTCTCTTCTGTCTTCTTCTGTACGACTGCACAAGGACCAACTTCAAGAACTGTTACGGGGATTACAGCACCCTTTTCGTCAAAAAGCTGAGTCATGCCAATCTTCTTACCGATAAGACCTTTTTGCATTTTGATTTTTCCTCCTTCAGATTATTGGTCGGCAATATTACCGACTTGACCTGCGGTGCTTGACAGTTTATCTACTGTCTATAGCCAACCGAAATCACATCATTTTGATTTCGATATCAACGCCGGCGGGAAGCTCAAGATTTGTCAGAGCTTCAGCAGTCTTAGCTGAGGGTCTGATGATATCAATGAGTCTCTTGTGGGTTCTCTGCTCAAACTGTTCACGGGAATCCTTATACTTGTGAACAGCGCGAAGGATAGTAACAACTTCCTTCTCTGTGGGAAGCGGTACGGGACCTGAAACCTGAGCGCCTGTGCGCTTTGCAGTTTCAACGATTCTTTCCGCTGCTTTGTCTACGAGTGAATGATCGTAGCCCTTGAGTCTGATTCTGATTTTTTCCTTAACTGCCATTGGAACGCCTCCTTAGAAATTTGGCGGGCTGCTCAGTTGAAAATTTCTACACGGCGCCGGGTTGTTCGCGCCTCTCATTTTTTAAATCCGGAATATTCGCAAGCTATTCCGGACTCAGAATTTCAGAAATTTTCGCCGCAAAAGGGCAGCGGAAATCCGGTTAAGGCACAGATTTCCCCCTTGAACGGTCATACTTCGCCCGGTTTTTTAATCGGACATACTCCACGGAAATTCCCTGCGTCAAGCGCAGCCACCTTCCGTATCATCGCACATCAACCTGTCTGAAAAGGGCATAATTTTCCCAATCCATTCAAGCACTCGTGTATTCTAACATACTTTTCTGTAAAATGCAACAATTTTTTGAATTTTTTTTCGTAAAATGTGCTAATTTTTTTGTTTTACTTGCCTTGTGCATTTTTATGCATTTTTGTCTGCATATTTTGCGTATGTTTATAATATTTATGCACAAAATAGCCGCTTACACAGCTGTTGATATGACAAAAACTTAATTCCGGAGCAAAACACCGTAAGCTCCGGAATTTTTTATCACACGCTGCCGGGCATTCCCCGCCTTTTTATTTAATATCCTTCTCCATCGCAGGGAAAATAACCCCTTTGATAAGCACATTCATACAAAACCAATTTTCAACCGCCGAAAGGTTTTCCTTTTCCGAAGAGTCCGAAGCAGCAACTCCGGTGATATCCCCCTCTGCGTCTATAAGATAAACCTTTTTCAAAGAATCTGCAGTTCTTGTTGCTTCATCCGAAAACTGAAACACATAATTCTGTCCGGACTCGGGGACAGCATAAACCGCAACAAGCAATGACGAATCTATTCTGCGTTCATCGGATATAAGCTTTATAAACTTATTATCCGCAGACTTATCGGTAACCATTGTACCGTTTTTTTCAGGCATCGAAATACTGAGATCCATTTCAGGCGGAACACTGACAGGCTCGGTAACAACATCGGAAGCAGGCTCAGCCGCAGTCGTCTCTTCGGAGATAGGAGCCTGAGTAACAACCTCTGTAGTTATTTCAGCAGGCAACGTAGTTTCTCCGGCAGAAAGATCTGACGTAGTTTCCTCCGACACAGACATCTGTGCAGATGTTTCTTCAGGAACCTGCGGCACGGTTGTGCGGTATTCATATTCATAAGCAGATGTAGTGGAAATATCAGGGAGACTGAGAGTACAGCCGCCAAATAATATCACAGCAAACAGACTGACAGCAAATATTACTTTTTTCATTTTCTGTTCCTTTATATATTAATTACATTATATATATAGCATTCAATTACGTTTTTCTGTAAAAATTCAGCCCGACAGAGTTATCCATCGGGCAAACAAAAAAAACAAAACAGAAATAACAATCAGTGATTACGCACCGGTGATTGTTGAAAGCACCGAGCTTGTTGCATCATCGGAAAGAATAGCAACAACGCTTGAAACAAGCGAGGTTATGATAGCGGTAATATCTGCTGAGCTTGCACCTGTAAAAGCAGAAAGAATACCGGCGAACATATCGGTTGCGCCTGAAAGAGTGGATAAATCACCCATTTTTATTGTTTCAATAGCTCTCACAAAAGCAGAAGTGATGGCATCAGCATCAAAACCAAGATTAGCTATAGTCTGAATTAAGGTATTAAGCATAATACCGCCTCCGTTAATCAATTATCGAAATTATAATAACACACAAAATACACATTATAATTCTATTTTAGAAATATAAACAGTTTTTGTTATATTTTTTTAATAAACTGTTAATAATTGCAATTTTCACTGCATATTTCATCATAATACAGATTTTGCATCAATCACTTTCACTGCAGCGGACTCTGCTTCTTTTCACCGACAGAATCAGCATTTACGCCGGCAGAATTCTCCCCTTCCCGGATATCAGCATCTTTTTCAATTTCTTCAGCATCCGCATTTTCATCGGAGCAGGTCACGGTTTTTTCTTCTTTTTTCAGAATGTTTATTATACCCTCATCATTAAGCACTTTTATGAGAATGACAATAAACGGCAGAATGAAGAAGCCGAGAACACCGAGTGTTTTTGTACCGATATACATTGCAACAATAGTAACAATAGGAGGAAGTCCTACCTGTCCTGCCACAAGCTTCGGCTCTATTACCTGGCGGACAACAAGAATAACAGCATAAATCACAAGAAGACCTATACCGAGCCCTATATTACCCGTAATCAAAGAATACACGCCCCATGGGATAAGCACTGTGCCGGTACCAAGCACCGGGATTATATCAATAAGAGCAATTATAAAGGCAAGAATAATAATATACGGGCTTTGGAACACGCCTGCAAACTTCAGAATATAAAAGCCTACTGTCAATTCAAAGGTTGTGAAAAGAATTATCAGACAATATGCCTTTGCCATTTTTCTGAGAGTTGAAATGCCGAGTCTCCAGCCGGAAACCAGCTTATCGGCAGTTCTTTCAGGGAACTGACGCACAATGAAGCGCACAATTCTGTCATAGTCATTGGTTATGAATACAGTTGAAATAACCATGATGACAAAAGAAATAATAAGCGAAGGAATCTGACCTACGGTGCCGGAGAGAAATTGACCGCCCGTGGTAAGCACCGAACTCCAATCTATGGCACCTGCATCTATTGAAATATTACTGAAGCCGTTTTCAATAATATTATCAAAGAAAACCGTAACATTTTCGTGAAGCACGGTTCTGAGTGCTTCGGGAAGAAAAGCAGTAATATCAAGAATCCACAGCTTGATATCATTAAACAGTCCGGAAATATTGCGGAAGGTCAAAATAACATAATCAAAAAATCCCTTCAGCTTTTCAAAAACTTCCATGCCTATAAAGAAGAAAACAGCCGCAAGTACCCCCAGGATAAGAAGCACAAAAATAACACTCAGAATATTTCTTTTTACGGGAATTTTCTTATTGATAGCCTTTATGGGTTTATTTAATATGCTTGCAATAAAAAAGGCAAACAAAAAAGGCAGTATCAACGGAAAGAACAAATCAAAAGCAAAATAGAATAATGCCAGAATGACTGCAAAATATACGATATTTATAATGGTCGCTCTGCGTTTTTCAACAACTGGATTCATACAAAAGCTCCTGCAAAAAATATGATATAAATGTAATTAATTATATATTATATATGATACACCAAAATTAATCTTAAAACAACAGAATAAGAAAAAAAATAAAAATAATAACCAAAAAAAACAGTTGACATCAAGCAGTCAGTTATTATATAATGAGAAACTGTAGAAACAGGGGTGCATTGCGCCTTTTTTCGAATATACAGCGTTTTTCCGTTACTTAGCTGTTAAAGAAGAAAAGAATGGAGGGGTTCTAAGATGAAAAGAACATATCAGCCTAAAAAACGTCAGCGTAAGATGGAACACGGCTTCCGTAAGAGAATGTCAGACAGAAACGGCCGCAAGGTTCTTGCCCGCCGCAGAGCAAAGGGCAGAAAGCAGCTTTCTTATTAATTGATCGCTGAAAGGATTCGTGGAAATTGTCCCGATTCAATACTCTCAATTCCAACACCGACTTCCGCAGGGCATATGCCCGCGGAAAGGCATACACAAATCCTGCGTTGGTTACTTATGTTATAAAAAACCGCGCGGGAATTTGTCGTATAGGAATAACATCAAGCAAAAAAATCGGCAACGCAGTTGAAAGAAACCGTGCGAGACGAGTAATAAGAGAGGCTTTTCTTTCATTACCCGAAGCGAACGGTAATTTTGACATAGTTTTTGTTGCCAGAAGAAAAACGGTCCACAAAAAAAGTACGGATATAAGCGCTATTATGCGCAGACATTTAATTTCGGCAGGTGTTATAAAAGATGCTGAAGAAGGCGGCACTTAAAGCCATACGTTTTTACCAGAGATTTATTTCTCCGGTCTTTCCGCCTGTCTGCAGATATTATCCATCCTGCTCACACTACACATTTGAAGCCATTGACCGTTACGGCTTCTTTCGAGGCGGTGCCATGGGTGCACTGCGGATTTTAAGATGCAACCCGCTGTTTCCGGGTGGGGTTGACCCTGTTCCGGACCTTAAACAAAAAAGAAGAAACAGGAAGTAAACTCGGAGGATTTCAATGGGAATTTTTGAAGTAATTTATGATATCTTGGCAATACCTTTCGGATATTTGCTCTCTTTGTTATTTCAGCTGACCAACAACTATCTTTTGTCGCTGCTTCTTATTACTCTTGTAATAAGACTTATTCTGTTGCCTCAATCTGTAAAGCAACAGAAAAATTCTGCAAAGCAGATGCGTCTTCAGGCAAAGGTAAATAAGATAAGACAGAAGTATGCAACTCTTACCAATCAGAGAGAGGCTCAGATGAAAATATCTGAAGAGACTCAGGAGCTTTACAGAAGAGAAGGCTTCAGTATGAATAATATGGGATGTCTTCCCATGATTATCCAGCTTGCCGTTATGATGGGACTTTACGGTGCTATCTACTCCCCTATCAAGCTCGTTCTCCGATTCTCAGCCGAGCAGATTGCAGCACTCACAGAGGCATATAATTCAATTGCCGGAACAACTGCACAGGCAACACGTCAGATAGAGCTTCTTATCCTCAATAAATTCGATGCTATCAAGGAAATTATTGCAGGCAACGAATTGTTTAATGCTGATGATATCAAAAAAATTGAAGACTTCATTGAAAATTTCAAAATTTTCGGAGTCGACCTTACCGCAAACCCCAAAGAGGCAGGCGGTATATTGATTCTCATTCCCGTATTTGCAGGTGTAACTGCTCTGCTCACAAGCTTGTTTATGTACCTCAAGCAGAAAAAATCTAACCCTGAAATGGCGAAGAATCCTGCAATGGGATGTATGACATTCATGTCACCTGCTATGTCATTTATGTTCTCATTCAGTTTCCCTGCAGGTATCGGTTTCTATTGGATCATCTCAAATATTCTCTCCTTTATCCAGACTGTAGGCCTTTCATTTGCATTAAAGCCTGATGCTGTTATTGCAGGCCAGATGATCGACGAAACCGTAACAAGACGTTCAAGAGAAAAGGTACTCAAATCAAAAACAACACAAGAATCAGAAGAATAACAAAAATCGGAAAACAACACCGTATTTTTACGGTTCACATAACTGAGAAAGGATTTCGTTATTAATGATAATCGAAAAAATCGGCACAGGTTCAAGCATTACCGAAGCCTTTGAAAATGCCAAGATTTTATTGGCTGCTCCCGATGAAGCCGAAATCAAGCAGGAAATCATCCAGGATGCAAAGAAAAAGCTTTTCGGTCTCAAGGTAGAACCTGCAAAAGTAAGAGTCTGGTATGAAATACCTGACGCACCCGTAAAAGAAGCAAAGCCCGTAAAAGAAGCAAAGCCCGTTCAGAAATCTCAGCCTCAGAAGGCAAAGGATACAGCAAAGCCCGTACAAAAAGAAGCTCCCAGAAAGGAAGCACCCAAGAAAGAGGCTGCACCCAAGAAAGAGGCTGCACCCAAGAAAGAGGCTGCTCCCAAGAAAGAAGCTGCTCCCAAGAAGGAAGCTGCTCCTAAAAAGGAAGAAGCTCCCGTTAAAGAAGCTGCTCCCGCAAAGGCTATTCCCGTCAGCGAAGAAATCAGCGAAAACGACGGTGCTGCAAAATATCTCAGAATGATCATTGAGGGCATGGGCATAAAGGACTATTCCCTTTCCCTTGCAAAAAATCCCGAAACAAACGAATACATTTATACCATTGAATGTGAAGAAGACGGTGCTCTTATCGGAAGAAGAGGAGAAACACTTGATTCTATCCAGTATCTTCTCCGTCTTTCCATCAACAAGGGTATTGATGACGACAAGCACCGCAAGGTTTCCGTAAATATCGGAAATTACAGAGAAAAGAGAAACGACAATCTCCGTTCACTTGCTCACAGAAGTGCAAAGCAGGTTCTCAAATACGGCAGAAATGTTGTACTCGACCCCATGAATCCCTACGAACGCAGAATCGTTCATACAACCATTCAGGAAATTGAAGGTGTAACCTCTTATTCAACAGGTGTTGATGCCGGCAGAAAGGTTATAATTGCTCTTGAGGAAGGTGTACAGCCTACTCATCCTTCAAAGGGCGGATATAACAGAGGCGGCAGAAGAGATAACAGAAGAGGCGGCAAAGGCGGCTATCAGAAGAAGGAAGCCTACCGTCCCGAAACTACAAGAGCTCCCAGAAAGGACTCTGCAGGTTCTCTATACGGCAAAATTGAAATCCCCGCAAAAACCGATTCAACCGAAGAATAAAAAAATCAAGAGATATCCTCACGGGTATCTCTTTTTTTTGCTGCATATAAGATTATATCACAAAAAAGCGGCAGACACATCAAAAGCGATGTGCCTGCCTGCTTTTTTATGGGGATTTAAGGTCCTTAATATTATACAATGAACAGTGTTTTGAAGAATTCAATTATCTTGCTGAAGAATTCCATGATCCTTGTAAAGAACTTGATAAGTCCTTGAGATGCAAGACCGTTACTGTCAAATATGCCGTCGCCTATTTTGTCAAGAAGATCGCTGAGTGAAGCACCGATATCCTGAAGGAAAGGAAGATCACTTGTTGCGAAAAGCTGCTTGAGGAAGGAGAAGTCGCCGTTGAAGTCAGCAAGCCAGTCTTCTGTTTTGTGAGCGGCAACATTTGCTGCATAGAATATCTGATATACGGTATAGAGGATTTCATCCATTCCGTTTTCACTCTTTGCCATCTGTGAGAAGTTTTCAAGAAGTGAGCAAAGGAATGCATAGCCGTCACCGTTAAGAGAATCACTGAGCATTGCCTCAATGGCAATAACGTTATCCTCATCGGAAACAAATGCAAGAACAAGTCTGAGAATTACGGTTACCATATCAGTTCTGTCTGCACCTGTTGCATACTGCATTGTATATGCCGTAAGTCCGTTTTTGGAGGTAAAGGAAATAACCTCACCTACGGTAAGCTCATTTATAGCTTCCATAGCAACCTCTTTAAGTGCGAAGCCTGTATCTTCTTCAATGCCTTCAAGAAGCTCACCTATGATTTCTTCAATATTAAGTCTGAAATCAAAGCCGATTGCTTCAAAGAGATCTATTTCACCTGTAAGAGGTTCAATTGTTTCAATAAGGCTGAATACTGCATTAAGGATATTTCTCACTGCTGTATCAAGACCGTTGGAATTGAGGAAGTAAATAACACCGGGAAGGAATTCGAATATTTCATTTACCGGATCAGAGAGAATCAGATCAACCTTGTTGAGTATAGGCTCAATAATGCTTCTGAGAAGCATTTCGGGATCTTCGGAAGCATTCTTATATTCTTCGTATGTAAGAATATCTTCACAGCCGAGTGCTTCAAGAACGGGAATGATACCGAACTTATAGCCTTCTGCACCGGGAATAATTATTCTGTCACGTTCTGTGCCGTCTGCTGTGTGGAAGAAGCTGATAGCATCATCGCAAAGAAGCCATGAAAGAATGGGATATACGGGAGAGAGAAGTCTGAGAACTTCATCAACGAATGCTTCACGGTCACCGATTTCAAATTCCTCAACCGTGAATTCTTCAATAATTGAAATATCCACGCCGAGAGCAGATTTGATAATTGTAGTAACCTGAGTATAGAACTCTTCGCCTATACCCTCCTTGAGATCAGCTATAAGACCCTTCAGCATATCGGCAAGCTGCTCAACAAGCTCAGGCTTATAAACTGATTCACCGATGAGTGTATCAAGGATATCTTCAAGACCTGTGTAGTTTTCGCCTGCACTGTCCTGAACACCGAGCAGAACGATCATTGTATCTACAAACTCGGGAAGCCATTTTTCAATATACTGACCCATTTCTCTTGTATAAAGCTCACCGTATACGTAAGAATAGATGCTGTCCATAGTTACGGGAGAAAGAACAGTACCTGTGTCAGCAAAATCCTTAAGCTGCCAGTCAAAATCAGAGATGGGTACATCTACTGCTCTGCCTTCAAAATATGCCATAAGCACATCATAAATAGCTTGCTTATCACCGAACCAGCCCTTAATGGTGTTTTCATTTCTGGGATCGGCAAATGCATCTGCTATGGTAGAAACAACAACAGTTATAAAATCTGCTCTTGTTTCTTCTTCTGTAAATACCGGCTTATAAGCAACCTCACCGTTTGCGGAAATAAACGACTGTGCCTTACCGAAATAGAAGGTTTTAAGGAATTCCTGAGTGTGTGCGGGGAAATAGAGTGAAAGAAGATTTTCAAGAATGCTGAATACTTCAGCAAAATCAAGACTTGTAATGTTGATATCGGGAATAAGAGTTGCAAAATCAACCTGAAGTCCTACTGCTTTGAGCTCATCTGTTATTGCAACAACAGGAAGAAGAAGATTATTTACAACCGCCTTCACACCGTCTGCATTGATGAAATAAACAACAGATGAAAGCTTTTCAAGTAATACTGAAATGGTTCCTGCACCCTCTGTCACATTCTGAAGCTCTCCGCATATGTCTGAAAGAACACCTACTACAGCTGAGAAAATATCTCTTACTGCTGTTTCCATATCAAGCTTACCGTCAACATAGAATGCTTCTGCGGGCTTGATACCTGAAGCTGTGCCTTCATAATTCATTGTAGCACCAAGTGCTTCAAGAAGAGGAACAAAGCCGTATTTGTAGCCCTTGCCGCCCTTAAGAGTGATAAGAGCTTCTTTTGTTGCGCCGTCAAAGAATGTAATATCCTCACCGAAGAGAAGCCATGCGAGAAGTCTGTATGCAGGCTTGAGTGTTTCGGTAAAGCCTTCAACAAATGCCTGCTTTTTGGCTTCGTTTGTTGCGGCTGAGTCCATACCCCAGTCTTTTGTGCATACAACTGTCTTTGTGCCGTCAGGATTTTCTGTGATTTCGCACCAGTCAACCCATTCAAGAAGTCCTTCTGCATCAAGAAGTCCGCCTGCTGCAACAATAACGCTTTCGTAGTCAGCTATAAGACCTACAACTGCTTCAATAAGAGAATTGAGAAGGCTGTCTGTATAAATACCGTTTACAATTGCATTGTCAAGAATATTGCCCAGTGTGGAGCCGTCATCTCTTGCAAGTTCAACAATACTCTTTACAAACATATCAAGAACGCTGTTGATATATTCTGCTGTTTCCTTGTTCCAGTTGTTCTTATACTGTGTGTAGATATCAAATGCATTGCCTGTTCTCATGGGGAATTTTCCGTCAGCGGCTGCCAGCTGCTCAAGAGCTGTCTTTCCGCCTTCTTCATCCTCATACATATAAGCCCAGTTGACAGCATTATATTCACCGATGTCCTTACCGCTGATAAGACTCATTACTGCATTTATAATAGTAATAATATTTTCATCACCGATAAGAGAGAAAATAACATCTGCATTTGTCTTGCCTTCGCCTGCTCCTGACATAAGAGCTTCAAGAAGAGCAGAGATAAGCACCGTGAGTGCATCGGGAGTTTCTATGGTTGTTCTGTAGGCTGTTTCTCCCGTTGCTGCAGTGTAGCTTTCAGTAAATGCAAACATTGCATCAAGACCGGGATTTACAAGAGGACTGTTATAAAGATCTGTTCCGAGATAAGCGTCTGCAATTCTGAGAAGAGTTGAGAGTCTGAGATCTGTTATATCAATATTTACGGTTGTGTAATTCTCGGGATCCTCGGGAACGGGAATTTCGCCCTTGAGAATCATATTGAGAATTGTGTTGATATCAAGTGTGAGTTCATTTCCGTTAACAAGCTCTGAAACAAAGTATGTAAGAACCTTATTGATATCAGCATCAACAACAGGTCTGAGGCTGTCAACAAGAACAAGAACGGGCTTGAGAAGATTTCTTACAAATGCTGAAAGTCCGTTGCTTTCAATATAATAAAGAAGATTGGGAAGAACCTCTGCAAGATTGAGAACAACGCTGCCTGAAAGGATTTCATCAAGTCTTGCGAATACGGAATCTATAACGCTGAGAAGTGCTGTATCTATTCCTTCACTTGCACAGAGTGCTTCAAATTCTGCCTGAGAGAGAACATTTTCAACACCAAGCACCTCAAGAAGCTGTGCAAATGTGTATGCATATCCGTCATAGCAGGGAATTTCAAGAAGACCGAGAGCTGTGAGACTGCCGCCTGTGAGAAGCTTTTCAAGAACGGGCATCAAGGGTGAAAGGCCCTTGAAGAGAATCCTGAAGAATGCATCTCTGTCACCGTCTGTCATAGCAGTGCCGTCGAGTGACCATATGATGCTTCCGTCTTCTGCCTTTTCGGCGGTAAGACCTGTGTTATTCACATAAGCAGCATCATCGGGAGTGAGAGGAGCTACAAAATCTTCGCTTGCCTTATCTTCTTCTGTTACAAAGAGATAACCGAAGGTATTATATATTTCTCTGATATCTGCACCGAGGATTTCGCCGAGAATATCACCGAGCATCGGATCAAGCTCTGTCTTGCCGAGAGATGAAATACCGCTTATAACTGCAGTAAGATTGCTGTTTGTAAACATTGCTGAAAGAGTGTCGTTTACAAGTGCGGGAAGATATGTGTTGATATCAATATCTGTGCCTGACAGCTCAAATATAGTTTTAAGAAGTGCGTCAAGATTATCAACAAGTACTACGGCATCTTCTCTTCCCCAATCGGTGCCGTATTTAAGATAAACAGTGTTTTCGGGAGAAACAACCGCGTTGATATCTCCGTTTTTGAACTTGGAAACATACCAGTCGGTTTCTGTCATAGAATATGTCTGAGGCTCTAAGAGTTCTGCAAGAACTGTTATAAGTCCCATGGTATTTCCGTTTACATTGCCGAGAAGTTCAAATACTACCCCGGGAATTTCAACAGGCTCAGAGGAATCTCCCTGAAGCATTCCGATAATACCGTTTATAAAATCTTCATTGAGAGAGCCTGCAAGATAGTCAAGAAGGAGATAAAGCACGTCTGCCTTATCCGCAGTAAACTTAATTCTTGAGCCGGAGCTTCTGTAGGAGTCAGCTGCTTCATCAAGCTCAGCCAAGAAAATAAGATCTGTCTGAGGAATAGGAGGAAGATACATATCGGGAGCAATCATACCGATAAGCTCATTGATATTTCTGTAGTCTGTGCCGAGAACCTCAAGAAGATTGAGCTCATTGCCGAGATTGATGGGATCTACATCAAAAGGAAGTCCGAGTCCCTTGATAAGTCCTTCAACAATACCCTGAACAAGAGCAGCAAGACCGTCAAGCTTTACTTCGGGAGAGTCGCCGAGCTTAAGCTCAACAGAAAGCTGAATTTCAAGAGTTCTGAGAAGGCCCTGAATCTTGTCCATTGAAAGAACATATGAAAGGGCGGGAAGAATTTCAAGAACGCTGTTTACGGGAGCGGCAAGTATATCATCAAGAACAACAAACATAGGATCAAGAAGTGCTTTGACAAGCGTCTCACCGTCTGCTCCTGCCGGGATTTTTTCTATAGCATGGCCTCTGTCCGTGTGACCGAGCATCTCAAGAAGAGGAATCCATATTTTATCATAAATATTTACCGCATTGATGCCGAGAGAAAGACCTGCTTCGGACTTGATGGTACCTGAGATACTTCCGACAAGAGGAAGACCGCTGATGGTAACCTTACCGTTTGTAGCTGCATATCCGACTCTGTCAATAGTTTCAGTCTGAATATTGGCATCACTTATAAGGCAAGCTCCGACAGGTCCGAGACAGTCAAGGATTCCGCCGAGAACGCTTACGAATGAGTCATAATCTGTAACGCCCCATTCATAATTAAATTCATATGAGGGTTCTGCAGCGGCGGGATCAACAGCCATAGCTGCCCAATTATCTTTTGCTGCAACAAGCTGATTATAGAATTCGGAACCGGCCTCAAGTACACCTTCTTTTACAAGCTGCTTTGCAAGCACCTCAGGATAGAGGTTTATTCCGATTTCGCTGAATACTTCGGAATAACTCTTCTGACGCTGCTGTCCTTCATATAAATCCTTATTAAGATAAACGTCAAGAAGACCGCTTACTGAATAGTCGGTAATAAGATCGCCTAAAGGAAGCTGTGCGGATACACCTTCGGGAGGCTCTGTTCCGCCGCCTGCAAGATCAGCAAGCATATTTGCAAGCTCTGATTCAAGAAGACCGGACACCATGGGGAAAAGCATTCCCACAAGCATATTGATTGTATTATCGGTAAACAGAGAACCGAGCATACCGTTTACTGCTTCGTCAATTGATGCATACGGATTGCCGTCTGCATCCTGAAGACCGAGAAGTGAACAAAACTCTTCAGATGTAATAAAGCCGTCGAGCTTGTCAATGATAGCTTCAAGCTTTTCATCTGTTACTTCGTAGTTGTCCTTTTCGCCGTCTCTTGCAAGGTCATTGGGGAAGCCCAGCTGATTATCAGCCTCGTCCTTCTGATCGCCTGCATAACGGATTGTGTATATACCGTTTTCATCGAAATGAACCTGCTTGTAATTTCCGAGACCGCCTGTAGCTATGAAAGCATCATAGGCTGCCTGAATTGCCTCAATACGTGAAGCAATGCCGGTATATTCACTGTCTATGAGCCCCTTATTATTTACATAATTATAAAGAACGGAGCTGTAGTATGCAAGTGCAGTGCCCAGCTGAACAACATTTGAGAAATTCACATCGTATCCGGCTGTTTCGGGAACAGCATCAGCGTATTTATCCACTGCAGTGAGCATTTCTTCAACACGGAGCTTTGCGAAATCAAGAATAACCGAAAGATATTTTTCAACTGCAGCAACAAGGCTCATATCCTCGCCCTGATAATTGACATTAAAAATCTTTTCAACTACTGCATCATCATACTTCGCAATAAGATCATTATATGCTGCTTTAAGCTCATTGAACTTTTTTGTATCCTCTTCATATCTGCCTGTAAGATATGTATTTCCTGCTTCATCCTCTGCTTCCCAAGCGAAGTCACTGTTTCCCCAATCGGAGAAATCAGAGAATATCATAGAGAAGTAATCATAGAAGGGATGATAAACAGCGTCTACATCGCGGACACTGAGCTTAGCAGAGATAAGTGCTGATATTTCTGCAATATAGCTGTCAAAGCCTTCGGGGAAAACTCTGTTTCTGGCTTCAAGGCTGTAAGAAAGAACAGCATTCTTGTAAGCAGTAAACTTTCCGGGAAGAGACTGAAGAAGCTCAGTTTCAATATCAGTCATATTATACATATCCTCAACAAGGGGAAGGTATGTGCTGATATCGGCATCTACAGCTGCCTTTATCTCTTTTACCTTTACGGTTTCCATATCAAGCACGAGTGCAGCCTTGAATTCAGCTACCTTGTCGAGTGTGAAGCCTGTAAGACCTCTGTTTTCAATAATAAATGCAAGCTCCTCTGAGGTGAGCCCCTTTGCTACGGGCTCAAGTGAATTGATATTTGACAAAAGAGCAAACATTTCATCGTAATTATTTGCATCATAAGATGTATTAATTGCGTTATAAAGTGCCTCAACCGAGGGAATTGCATTCACAACCCTTTCGGCAAAGGTAAGATCGGCAAGATAAGCAGTTATCCTGTCTGTTGTACCTGCACCGTAGAAATGATCGATAAAATCTTTTCCGTAAGTATTATATACGGGATTGAAAGCTGCATATGCTGAGGTATATTCCGCACTGAGCTGTACTGAAGATTTATTGAGCATATCAGCTCTTGTCTGATTAAGCTTTTCAGCTGTAAAAGCTGTAACAAAAGCATCAAATTTTGACTTGATTGCTTCGTTAACGGGTGATGTTGATTTTGTATCAATCACATGGTATTGCACAGCCTTATAGGGTGTGGAATACTTATCAGATGTTGTACAGCCGTTACCTGCAGTAAAGGTAGTGTTGGCAGTTGCATTTGCGGCTGTAACGGTTTTATTTGAGAATGAAAAAGAAACACTCTTCACAATATTTGCAGGGAATTCATCAATTGATGAATAGGTGAGAAGAAATGCCTTTTCGTCAACAGTAACTGAAGCGGTTTTTGATACAGCATTAAGACCTGAGGGAGCTGTATAATTTCCCGCATCAATAGCCTGACCGTTTGTATAGTTTTTTGCCTGAGTTGTAGTGCCCGTTGATGTTTTGGTGGTGTTTGAAGCATTATACACAGCTGTGCCCGAGGGGGAAACAATATTCTTAATAAGCTGTGCACCTTCGCTGCCTTCAGCGTAGCCGAGATTTGCTCTGACTTCGGCATAAAGGTCATCGGTATTGATGCTTCTTGCACCGAGAAGTCCCACCGCATATTCGTAAATGGCCTGTGCAGCCTCAAGCACTGCATAGGTTTCCTTACTTGTTACGGTATAAGACCATTTGTCGCCGGTAGCACCTGTGATATCAGCTGCGCCGACAGCCTTATCGACAACAACTTTTACATCATCTGCAGCAGCTGCTGCCGCAGTAATAAAAGCACCGTCGATACCCACTGAGCAGACGCTGAATATCATAAGAAATGATAAAAGCATGCTCAGCGCTTTCTTTGCGTTTTTCATAAAATCTTCCTTTCTTATTTTTTCAAAGCATTTCAGCCGGAAGAACGTAAAACAGCCCGTATTTTCCGTTTGCACATTCTCCGAAGGAAACACCGTGAAAAAAACGGGATAACCCATTTATTCTTTTATATAATAACAATATATAGTAAACTGTATATAAACCAATCGGCATACTTTATTAACAAGCTGTAAACAAGTGCTGTCAGTTAATGATTTGTTTATTATAGTGTGATATGATACATTCTGTAATATTATACAGAAATGAGGCGTTTTATGTTTCAGATACTTGTAGCAGAAGACAATCTGAATTCTGCAAAACTTATGAAAATAATTCTTAATCAGGCAGGCTACAAGGTTGTTACTGCCGCAAACGGTGAAGAAGCACTTGAAATTATTGACTCAAAGCACATAGACCTCATTGTTCTAGATGTAATGATGCCTAAAATGGACGGCTATGAATTCACAAGACAGCTGCGTCAGTCAGGCAACAACACTCCTATTCTTATGGTTACTGCAAAGTATCAGAATGAAGACAAATGCGAGGGCTTTCTTGCAGGCACGGACGACTATATGGTCAAGCCCGTAAATGAAATGGAGCTTCTTTTAAGAATAAAGGCACTGCTGCGCCGATCGCAGATAATAAATGAGCATAAGCTTAAAATCGGCGATGTTGTTCTTGATTACGACTCACTGAGCGTATCAAAAAACGGTCAGCTTCAGGTTTTGCCTCAGAAAGAATTCTATCTTCTCTATACCCTTCTTTCCACTCCCGAAAAGGTTTATACCCGTCTTCAGCTTATGGACAGTATCTGGGGCATGAACTCAGAAACAGTTGACACCACCGTTAACGTTCACATCAACAGACTCAGAAAGCGTTTTGACGGCTGGACCGAATTTGAAATTGTAGCAATCCGCGGCATCGGCTATATGGCAGTAATAAATGAAGACAAAAATGAAAAAGAAAAATAAGAAAAACAAATCCCCCTACAGCGGTGTAAAAATAACGCTTTTGTCGGGTCTTTCCGTATTCGGTGTATTAATGCTTACCCTGACAATTGCATCCTGCCTCTATACAGTTCTTTATAATGCCGGTTTTATAGATAAAGCGAATTACAAAACAATTATGTTTTTAGACTACGCTCTGGTGTGTACGTTTGTCGGCTTTTTGCTTTCCATAATCATAGTACACCGCCCTGCAGCAAAAATGCAGAGGCTTCTTGAGGCCATGGATAAAATCGCAAAGGGCAATTTTTCCGTAAGACTCTCACCCCGTATGAAGCATGAAAAAATGACAAACCGTACTGTTGAAATGTTCAATAATATGGCGCGGCAGCTTGAAAGCACGGAAATCCTCAGTCACGATTTTATCAATAATTTCTCCCATGAATTCAAAACCCCCATAGCCTCAATAAACGGCTTTGCCAAGCTTCTTAAGGATGATAAGCTTTCGGAAGAAGAAAAGGACGAATATCTTGACATAATTATTCAGGAGAGTGAAAGACTCAGCAATCTTGCAATCAATATTCTCACTCTTTCAAAGCTTGAGCAGCAGACAATTCTCACGAATAAAACAAAATATAATCTCAGCGAGCAGATTCGTATAATTATCGGAAGCCTCTACCCCAAATGGTCGGAAAAGAATCTTACAATAGATTTTGAAGAAGAAGATACATATATCCGTGCAAACAAGGAGCTGCTCGGGCAGGTGTGGATAAATCTTCTTGACAATGCAATCAAATTTTCCCCCGAGGGAGCAGAAATCGGATTTCACATTACCGGACAGCAGGACAATCTGAGTATCAGCATAAGCAACTTTTTCTCCTCCCCCGACAGCACCAATACAGATCGTGTCTTTGACAAGTTTTATCAGGGAGACACCTCTCATGCCACAAAGGGCTACGGTCTGGGACTTCCTATGGTAAAAAGAATCATTGAGCTTCATTCGGGTACAATAGATTTCGCATACCGGAATACAAATGAAGCTGTTTTTACAATTGAGCTACCCACAGAAGAATAGAATTAAGGTGACACTATATGTTTACAGGAAGCGGTTACATATATAAAGGAATGTATCTTGTAGGCTTTGCTCTTATGATGCTTTACAGCATTAAGAAGTGCAAGGACCACGGTATAACAAAAAAAAGAGCCGTTACAATGACTCTTTTTACATATGCCGCAGGTGTGTGCGGTGCTCTTATTATGGGAAAGATTTTTACCCTTGTTTCAAGAAGTCTCGGCTTTGAGCAGTCGAGCTCTGTTGCAATTTTCGGAGCAGTTATTTTCACTCCACTGTTTCTTCTTCTCGGATTTATAATCAGTGAAAAGCTTCTTATGGCAGTGAAGCCCTCCGACTGGAAGGAAAATCTTGATCTGCTTACACCCGGAATATTCATCATACTTACCTGTGCAAAATTCGGCTGTATATTTGAAGGCTGCTGTATGGGTATAGTATGCGAGGGTTTTGCAATTTACAACCCCATTATTGATGCAAATGTTTTTCCCATTCAGCCCTTTGAGGTTATCACAATGATTATTGTGCTTGTTCTTTGCAGTTTTCTTCTTAAGAAAAAGCACATCTTCCCTCCGGGCAGTGCATATCCCCTAACGGCATCGGTATACAGTTTTACCCGCTTTATGTGGGAATTCATGAGATACTATGAGGGAGAAAGCCTCCGTCATCTTTTCCTCGGCTTATCCATGTGGCAGATATGCTGTGTTATCGTGATTATTGTAAATATTGCCGTGCTTATATATCTTAAACGCAGTAAAAAAGCTGTCTGAGCTAGCGGCTTCTTTGCCGTCCCGTATTATCAAGATATGTTTCACCGTAAAGAAGCATATCGCTTACTCTTACAAGTGAATATCCCTCTTTCTGCAGTTCTTCGATAACAGAAGGCATAGCTTCAAGAGTGTTCCTCTTGCCTGTGTGAAAGAGTATAATTGAGCCGTTTGTGACCTTATCAGTCACGCGGCTTATTATTTTTTCCTTTTCCGGGTCCTTCCAGTCGATGCTGTCCACATCCCATTGAACTGCAGTAAGTCCGAGACTCTGGGCAGCCTCCACCGTTTTTTCGTCATATGAGCCCGAGGGAGCACGGTACAGCACGGGTCTCACGCCTGTGAGTGAATACAGCAGCTCATTGCAGGCATTGATATCGCTTACGATTTCGGAAAACTGCTGCTTTACGGGGTCAGAGTGCTTCATGGAATGATTGGCAATTTCATGGCCGTCATTATGTATTTTACGCACTGCCTCCGGGTATTCATCTGCAAATGTGCCAACAAAGAAAAACGTACATTTTATGTTTTCTTCTCTGAGAAGCTCAAGAAGACTGTCAAGCCCTGTATCATCCCAGGCGCAATTGAAGGTAAGTGCAGCCTCTTTTTTTTCACTTTCCACACAGTAAACGGGAAGCTTGCCGTTTGATGCATAAACGGCCGAGGTACGAAGTGTTATGAATACAACTCCCGCGAGCACCAATGCCCATATAAGCAGAATTATAATAAGCGATATATCTCTTTTTGTTTTTTTCTCAGCTTTCAAGACGATGCCTCCTTTATAATATTAATATTAAAAGACGGCACGGAAATATAACTGCTGTTCAATAAAATCAAAGAGCTTAAGGCATTTTACATAATTCTGATATAATTAATTTGTTAATCTTGATTTTCAGGCTTTATTGTTTTAAGAAAAATTATGTGATAAAATAAATCCATAAATAATAGGAGGTGTACCTATGTTATACAAAAAAAACAGTTCTGAATCTCTTGACAAAGCACTCTTTATGAATCCCACTTCCGAATACAGAGGAACTCCCTTCTGGGCACTCAATTCTCATCTTACTACTGATGAGTTGTGCCGTCAGATAGATGTTTTCAGAGAAATGGGACTCGGAGGCTTTCATCTTCACGTAAGAACAGGTCTTGAAAATGAATATCTGAGCGATGAGTATATGTCCCTTATGAAGGACTGTGTTGATAAAGCAAAAAAAGAAGAAATGCTTGCATGGCTTTATGACGAGGACCGCTGGCCCTCAGGTGCAGCAGGCGGACTTGTAACCAAGGATGAAAGATACAGAGGCAGATGCCTTCTTTTCTCTCCCTTCAAGGTTGCCGAAAATTTCACTTCCGACGATTCCCGAGCAGAAGGCGGCAGATCAAATAACGGCAAAGTACTTGCCTGCTATGACATAATTCTTGATAAAGACGGCTATCTTCTTTCATATAAGAGAATCGGCGAGGACGACGAGGCAGAGGGCACAAAATGGTATGCGATGCTTGAAATCCACGGTTCATCAAGCTGGTATAACGGTCAGTCTTATGCTGATACGCTCAACAAGGAAGCTATTGAAAAATTCATTGAAGTAACCCACGAGAAGTACAGAAAAAAGGTAGGAGACGAATTCGGAAAAACCGTTCCTGCCATCTTTACCGATGAGCCTCAGTTCACAAGAAAAAGAGTGCTCAACAACTCCTTTGATAAAATGGATATCACCATGCCCTGGACAGATAAGGTTCCGGAGCTTTATAAGGAAACCTACGGTGAAGATATATTTGACACACTTCCCGAGGTATTCTGGGATCTTCCCGGCTCTGCACCTTCTCTTCCCCGCTATAAATACCACGACTTTATTGCTGAGCTTTTTGCTGTTTCCTTTGCAGACACAGTAGGAAACTGGTGTAACAAAAACGGAATTGCACTCACAGGTCATATGATGGAGGAGCCCTCACTTCATTCTCAGACAGCAGCTCTCGGCGAAGCAATGCGCTCATACAGAAGCTTCCGTCTGCCCGGTATTGATATGCTGTGCAATTCCCATGAATTCACAACGGCAAAGCAGGCTCAGTCTGCAGTTCATCAGTTCGGCTACGAGGGAATGCTTTCCGAATTATACGGTGTAACCGGATGGGACTGCGATTTCAGAACCTATAAGCATCAGGGTGACTGGCAGGCAGCTTTAGGTGTTACTATCCGTGTTCCTCACCTTTCCTGGTATGCAATGAAGGGCGAGGCAAAGCGTGACTATCCCGCCTCAATCCATTATCAGTCTCCCTGGTACAAAAAATACAATCTCATAGAGGATCATTTTGCAAGAGTGAACACTGCTCTTACAAGAGGTAAGCCTGTTATTAAGGTTGGTGTTATTCATCCCGTTGAAAGCTTCTGGCTGCATTGGGGTCCCAACGACAAGTCCGCAGTTTTCAGAGAAAGCCTCAACGAAAGATTTTTTGATATCACACGCTGGCTGCTTGAAGGCAGTATTGACTTCAACTTCATTTCAGAAGCTCTTCTTCCCGGTCTTTGCGAAAAAGGCAGTGCACCTCTTAAGGTAGGTGAAATGGAGTATGATGCAATTATCGTGCCCGGAAACGAAACTCTCAGAAAAACAACGGTTGAAAGACTCTCTGCATTCAGAAAGGCAGGAGGAAAGCTTGTGTTTATGGGTGATGCTCCCTCACTTGTTGACGCAGTTCCCTCAGAAGAAGCAAAGACACTCTTCAATGAAAGCGAGCAAATAGATTTCTCACGTGCCTCACTTCTTACGGCTTTAGAAGACTCAAGAAGCCTTACAATCAGATATGCAGACGGCAGACTTACCGATAACTATATTTATCAGTTAAGAGAAGACAATGACTGCCGCTGGCTGTTCATCTGTAATTCAAAAGAACCCGGCAATAAGCATATTGATTACGGCAATGAAATACAGATAATATTAAACGGTGAATATATCCCCGAAATCTATAATACTCTCGACGGAACAATAAGCTGTATAAAAGCAGAATACAGAGAGGGCAAAACCATTATCCGCTACAGCATCTACGGCTATGATTCACTTCTTCTCAGACTCACCGAGGGCAAAACAGACTGTAAGACAGCTCAGTATGAGCCTGAAGAAGCTCCCGAAACAATGGGCGGTCTTTATGACTATGAGCTTTCCGAGGATAACATTCTTGTGCTTGATATGGCACGCTGGAAGCTTGATGACGACGAGGAATATTCCGAAAAGGAAGAAATTCTCCGTCTTGACAACAAGGTAAGAAGAAGGCTCGGCATAAAAGAACGCGGCGGCAGTGTTATTCAGCCCTGGGTACTCGGCAAACTGCCCAAGGACCATAAGGTTACTCTCAGCTTCAGCTTCACAAGTGAAATTGAATATGAGGATGCAGTGCTTGCGCTTGAGGATGCAGATATTGCCGAGGTTTCATTCAACGGCAATAAGGCAACGCCTCTTCCCGGCTACTATGTAGATATTTCAATCGGAAAAATGGCAATAGGAAATATCATAAAGGGAGAAAATGTGCTTGAGATCACACTTCCCTTCGGAGAAACCGCAAATCTTGAGAATGTGTTTATCTTAGGCAAATTCGGTGTAAGAATATGCGGTGCAAATGCAATTGTCACTGCCTTACCCGAAAAGCTGGCATTCGGTTCACTTCTCACTCAGGGACTTCCCTTCTACAGCGGTGCCGTTACATATAAGATGAAGGCAACAGCCGAAAAGGATACACTTACAGTTACCGCAAGTAATTACATGGGTGCACTCATTGAAGTGAGTGTTGACAATAAGGAAGCCGGCCACATAATTTACCCGCCCTACACACTTGAAATAAAGGATGTGGAAAAAGGCGAACACGATGTGGACGTAAAAATATATCTTCACAGATACAATTCATTCGGTCCTATCCATCTTGTAAATGTAAAAGAATCCTGGCACGGTCCCGGAGCATGGCGTTCGGACGGTATTAACTGGAATTATGAATATGTTCTCCGCGATATAGGAATCATGAAAACTCCCGGTATCAGATAAAATTTTTTATCACAACAGAATAAGACAAGTTTTTCAGCTTCTCTGCGTTATCATAAGCGCAGAGAAGCTTTCTTTTTACGGAGGATAAAATGAAAATTGAAAAAAACAACGGCAGTCTTACCGTATATCTCAGCGGAGAAATTGATCATCACAGTGCAGGCGATCTCAGGCAGGATATAGATTTTGCACTTATAAAAACAAAGCCTGAGGAAATAATTCTCGACTTTTCGGATGTTTCCTTTATGGATTCGTCGGGAGTGGGACTTGTTATAGGACGGTATAAAACTGCCCTGATACAGGGAACCAAAACCGCAGTTACGGGACTGAAGCCGAGAGACAAAAAAATACTTATGATGTCAGGCATACAGAATAAAGTGGAATTCAGGTGAAAACAATGAAAAAAATAATCAATGATTTTAAGATAAATATAATGTCCCGCTCGGTAAACGAGGGCTTTTTAAGAACGGTAACGGCAGCCTTCTGTTCTCTGTGCGATCCTACAATTGAAGAAATCAGCGATATAAAAACTGCCGTAAGCGAGGCCGTAACCAATGCTATCGTGCACGGCTATAAAGAAAAGCAGGGCAGAATTTACATAGATGCAGTCATTTTTGAAGACAATACCGTAAGAATCCGCATACGGGACAAGGGTATAGGTATTGAGGATGTAAATAAAGCAATGGAGCCGCTTTTCACCACTGCGGGCGAAGAACGTTCGGGGCTGGGATTTTCGGTAATGGAAAGCTTTACTGACAAATTAAGTGTTCGTTCCTCCCCCGGCAAGGGCACCGTTGTCACTCTCACAAAGAAAATAACGGGAAAGTGTGAATAATGGCAGATTTTTCAGATAACAATGCTCTCATCACGGAAAATCTGGGACTGGTACACTCCTGCGCAAACCGTTTCAGGGGCAGAGGTGTGGAATATGAGGATTTATTTCAGGCAGGCTGTGTAGGACTTATAAAAGCTGCATCAGGCTTCGATCCAGATAAGGGCTTCAGATTTTCAACCTATGCCGTACCTGCAATTCTCGGAGAAATAAGAAGAATATTCCGTGACGGAGGAAGTGTAAAAATAGGACGCGCGGCAAAGGAAAAGGCACGTATGCTTTTATCTCTCAAAGAGGAGCTGGCAATAAAAACGGGAAAGGAGCCCACAATTGGCGAAATAGCCGAAGCGGCAAAGATGGACATAAGCGAAACCGCAGCACTGATATCAGCCTGTCTTCCGGTGATTTCTCTCACAAGCGATGAAAACGAAAACGAGACAGATATTCCCGTACCTGCCCCCGATGAAAAGCTGTCGGAACGTCTTGACCTGAAAAAAGCACTCACAGAGCTTGAGGAAAACGAAAGAAAAATAATCGACCTGAGATATTTCAAGGGACTTACCCAGACTGTCACCGCTCAACAGCTCGGACTTTCTCAGGTTCAGGTTTCAAGAAAAGAAAAAGCAATACTCATAAAACTCAGAAAAATGCTTGCTTGACAACACCCCTTTTATGTGATAATCTTATTTTTCGGATATCATACAAAAGGGGTATTTATAATGCGGAAAACTCAATTCAAAGGCATTATTATTCTGTTTCTGACAGCTTTCATATGGGGTTCATCCTTTGTTTCACAATCTCTCGGTATGGAAACTGTTGAGGCATTCACCTTCAACGGAATACGTACACTTTTCGGAGCGGCAACTCTTCTGCCCTTTATTGTTATAAAAGACCTTCTTAAAATAAAAAAACAGGGAATGCCCGAAAAAGAAAAGGTAAAAAAAGACACAAAGAAGCTTCTTCTGGGCGGCTCGGTAATGGGTATTGCTCTTTGTATAGCAAGTAACCTTCAGCAATATGCCTTTTCATACCCCGATCACTCCCCCGGCAAAATTGCATTCATCACCGCATTCTATATGTTTTTTGTACCGATATTAGGCTTGCTTTTCAGAAAAAAGGTGCCTGTAATAACCTGGCTTTGTGTGGTTCTCGGCACGGTGGGACTTTATTTTCTCTGCGTTCACGGTGAAGGCTTCGGCGGTATCACAAAAAGTGATATCTTTTCACTTCTCTGCTCAGTTTTCTATGCGGTGCATATACTTGTTATCGAAAAATTTGCGGCAGACTCAGATGCAGTCAAGCTTTCCTTCATACAATTTACGGTGTCGGGCGTAATCACCTGCATAATTATGTTTATTGTTGAAACTCCCACAATTTCCGCCATAAATCAGAGCATTCTTCCCCTGCTTTATTCAGGTGTTATGAGCTGCGGCCTTGCTTATACCTTCCAGATAATAGGTCAGAAATATACCGAGTCTACAATTGCATCAATAATTATGTGCCTTGAATCTGTTTTCGGAGTGCTCTGCAGTGCGCTTATGCTGAAAAAAGGCCTCTCACCCAACGAAATTATCGGCTGTGTGATAATGTTTGCCGCAATCATCCTCTCTCAGTTCAGCGACAGAATACAGGAAAAATTCAGAAGCAGAAAAACAGATAAAAATATAGTCTGAGAACAAGAAAAAAAGTGTAAAGCCCGCAAAAAGGCTTTACACTCTTTTTTATTCATCATTTTCTGCAAGGCCGAGAATTTCAAGAGGATCAACAAGCTCACCGTTCACACGCATTTCAAGATGTATATGGCTGTCATCCTCCCCTTCAACGGGCACACTTCCCACAACACCTATTATAGTGTCGCTGTACACCTTTGCTCCGGTACTTATAAGCGCCTCATCGCCAAGCCCCGACACTGTTGATTCAATACCGTTACCGTGATCGATTTTTACCGTATTGCCCCATACTGCATTGGCTTCAACGGATATAACGGTGCCCTCAGCCACGGTTTTTACACTTTCGCCCTTAACACCGTTGAAATCTACTCCGTTATGTGTTCTGTAGTCGCCAAGTGTCTTTGAAAATACAGGCACACCGGTACTGTAAAGCTTGCCCGTAGCATTTTTCAGCGGTGCTGAAAAATATATCTCTTCCTCTTCATCTGCAGTATCGATTTTTTCCGAATCACTGTCAAAAACGGCTGCAGTTGAGGGCTCGGTATACTCCGCAGTGGTGAATTCCTCAATATTTATCTTCATTCCTGTATATTCTTCACTCTTATTTGTCGTAATTTCGGGAAGAGTGATGTATTCATATTTATCCTCGGTTGCTTCTTCAGTTTTTCCGGGCACAATATTCCCAGATGAAGAAAAGCCTGCAACTCCCGCAGCAAGCACAACTATTCCAAGTGCAAGGTAAATTCCGCCCTGCTTCAGCATTTTCTTAAGATTCTTTTTATTGTCATCAATCATATTTATTACCTCCTATCTGAATTTTGACCTGTATTAACAAAAATATTCCGAAAAAAATCAAAAAAATTTCAAACAAATGTTTGCTTTTTCTGAACATTTGTGCTATACTGTCTTTGAAGTAATATTTACAGGAGGTAAATATGAAGGAATTAAATAAAACTCAGAAAAAAATATACGAATTTCTTGCCGAACGCTCGCAAAACGGTGTGCCGCCCACAGTAAGAGAAATCTGTGCCGCCGTCGGTCTTAAGTCCACTTCATCGGTGCAAAGTAACCTTGATGCACTTGAAAAGGCAGGATATATTGAAAGAGACCCTATGCTCAAACGCTCAATCAGGGTCAGAGGGCAGGAAAATAATGTAACACAGGTTCCTCTTAT
Source organism: Acutalibacteraceae bacterium (assembly GCA_045536195.1). GTDB lineage: Bacteria > Bacillota > Clostridia > Oscillospirales > Acutalibacteraceae > RUG806. Next base: position 690 of record JAZSNB010000121.1, on the reverse strand, counting down.
TGGTACCGTTACTGCAGGTATGCCTATTCTGGCGGTTGAAGCAATTGAAGGTTATATTCCCTTTTCCGGCAACGAAAATTCCGATAAGCCGCTGTTTGCTCTCAAGGTAAAGGGCGACAGTATGATAAAATGCGGAATTCTGAGCGGTGACATAATCATTGCGGAAAAAACTCCCGTTGCAAATAACGGTGATATTGTTGTGGCACTTCTTGAAGATGAAGCCACAGTAAAAAGATTCTACAAGGAAAACGGCCATTTCCGCCTGCAGCCTGAAAATGATGACTATGCCCCCATTATTTCAGATGAAATCATAATTCTCGGAAAGGTTATTTCCCTTGTACGCTATTTCTGACAGGCCGTCAATATACCTGAACATTAACACAAAAACTATAATTTATAATTTATCGATATGCCGGCTACATAAAAATCAGTATTTCTAATGTTTGTAGCCTTCTTATCCTGTAGGGGACGACGCCCCCGGCGTCCCGGCACAGGAACGTGCGAAGCACCTGTATCACAACAAAGATTACCTGTAACAGAATAAAAAAGAGGCTGATTTGAGGATATTTATAAGCGATACAAACATTTTTATTTTTGTGCAAAACGGGGACGCCGGGGGCGCCTTCCCCTACAAAGAAAAGGTTAATTTTATGGGTCTCGGGAAATTATATCATACCGATAAATTATGAT
>JAZSNB010000051.1:0-29209 GCA_045536195.1 Acutalibacteraceae bacterium | reverse complement strand
ATCGGCATCATTGATATTTAATCTTATTTTCAATATAAAACACCTCCCTGCAGCTACTGTGAATTATACCTTCTGTTCCGGAAAAATTCAATAATACCTGAATAATCTGCATACATACACTCATAAATTGCATATCTGAATCTGTTTTTATATACCTGCAGCTTAAAAATCCGGGGTTGGAGGTTTCGCAGTTCAGACTCAAAAATCTTATCGTGCAAACAAATCAGTTAAAAGCGACTCCGGGTAATTGATTTTTTGACAGAGCTTATTATCAAAAAAACTGAAAATATAAATTAATAATTTATAATAATCCGTCTGAGAAATCAGGCGGATTGTTGTTGTGTTTATCTGAAGTTATGTTATAATGAGCGGTATAAAAAGTTTATTTATCTGACATTGTTTATTTGTGATAAAAAACAGAATATTGAATATCTGCAAGGTGATACGTATGAAAAAAACTTATATAACATCTATGCCTGACCATATAGGTGCATTTCTGAAGGCGAGTGTATGCTTTGCACAGCTTGGTATTAATATAACAAGAGTCAGTTATAACAAAGCTGTGGATTCCCATACATTGTTTATTGATGCAGAGGGAACACCGGAGCAGCTTCTGAAGGCTGATATACAGCTTAAGGAAATCGGGTATCTGGGGAATGACAGCGACAATAAAACAAGTGTGGTGCTGCTTGAATTCTGTCTGAAGGATAAGCCCGGAAGTGTTACAGACATACTGAGTCTCATAAATGAATTCAGCTTCAATATATCGTATATAAGCTCTCAGGAGAACGGAACCGATTATCAGTATTTCAAAATGGGACTGTATGTAGACGATTCTGATAAGATTTCCCGCTTTTTAAGTCAGGCGGAAAAGCTGTGTAAGGTAAGAGTTATTGATTATAACCGTTCTAAGAATGTATACGACAACAGTATTTTTTATAACACATATGTGTCGGGTCTCTCACAGATGATGGAGCTGTCTGACAGTGAAAACGATGAGCTTCTCATAAATGTTAATCTTGCTATGCAGACTCTTGATGAAAGAGGCTTGTCACCATACAGAACCTTTGACAGTATAAGTAAGTTTGCAGAGCTGCTGAGTATTTCAAGAAAGAAGAATTTTATTCCGAGAATAAGCACACATACAATTTCTGATAATACTGAAATTATTCTGATTGAGCCTCCTTGCGGCAGTAATACCATGATAATTAAAAGTAACGGAGAATATCTTTTTGTTGACAGCGGATATGCCTGCTATAAAAATGAAATGCTGGATATTTTTCAGGGTCTTATTCCTGATTTCGGTACTATAAAAAAGAGAATTCTTGTTACCCATGCAGATGTGGACCATTGCGGTCTGTTGCCCTTGTTCGACGAGATTTTAACCAATGAAAATACAGCAAAATGCCTTGAAAAGGAATATGAGGGAATGAACGGCTACCGTGAAGAGAATCCTTTACATAAGCCATATATAAATATCTGTAAAATTCTTACGGGATATCAGCCTGTTGAGTCTCATAAGCTGGTCAGGCTGTGGAAGTGTGCCGATTCTTATGAAAAGCCGCTTACACCGATAGGCTTTTTTGGTTTCGGTGAGCTGAGCTTTGAAGTGTATGAGGGAAAGGGCGGCCATCTGCCCGGAGAAATTGTTCTGAGAGACTACAATAATCATATTGCAATCACAGGCGACATTTATATCAATATGCACGGACTTACTGCAGAACAGGAAAAATATAACAGATATGCACCGATACTGATGACATCTGTTGATACCGATCCTTTGTTATGTGCAGAGGAAAGAAAGGCTGTTCTTCAGCGCCTTGGTGTCGGGAAATGGCAGATTTTCGGTGCACACGGCTTTAAGAAGGAGTATTCGGTAAATGTATAAGCCGGGAAAAAGGGCATCTGACATAACGGGAAAACGGCTTCTTTGCTGTCTTTTATAAAGTGCTTTCGGGAGATATAAAGGAGCTTCGGAAAGCTTTTTCCCTAACCGGGAATATATATCTTAAGCCTTATATACATGAAAAAACAGGGAACAAACTGTCTGTAAAGTACAATTTGTTCCCTGAAATTTTATGCTAAAAGCTCAACATCAAACATTCCGGTGTTGATTGAAACAAAGAGATTGCCGAGAAGAAGTGTGTCAAAATTATTTACGGTTATTTCTTCGGGGGCGGCGATGGGATATTCTGCTTTATAGGAGCTTGTGATATGCTTGGAATTTACATTATTGAAAAGATAGTTGATGCCTGTTCTGTGAACATAAAAGCCGTCGATATCTATTTTCTGCGGCAGACTGCAGGTATATCCGAAATCGTGATCTTCTGAGTTAACAGCACTGAGGATGTGGCTTGCCACATTTGTGGGATAGAATTTGCAGTTGCGGATAATGAGTTCACCGTTCCATGTGGAGCCGTAGTCTTCACGGAAAGAAACAAAGCTGTCGGACAATACGGTGGTGTTTTCAATAAGGGCAGTTCCCATACCTATGAGCTTTATTCCGTGATGGCCGAGAACGGAGTTTCTGATTGTAGCGTTGAGCACACCCTGATGAGCGTCAAAGCGGGAAAGAGCACAGCCGTCATATACAAGATTCTTGCAATAGTTTGTGCCTGCAATTCCCCAGTAGTTGCCGTCGGTTATATTATTTGTCTGATTGCAATTTATAAATTCTGCATTGATGACTGTTGCGGCACCGATATCGTAGCTGCCCATGGCAACAGATGTGCCTGCAGAGCCTATTGTTTCATATCTCTTATGACCTGTGAAGGTGCAGTTTTTAACTGTTACCTCGGCACAGCAGGAAAGACTGACAAAAGCCGAATAGGGAGCACCTGTTTTACCTTCATTTATCACATCGTGATATAAGCCGTCGATAACGGTATTTGAACGTCTTACCTGAATGCCTCTTGTATAATAAGTGTATTCTGAGGGAGCATTATTTGCAATAGTGGTGAAGAAGCCGCCTGTTATTGTTAAGACCTTAGTATCCATGGGATAGGCGGTGGCACCTGTTACAGCATCAAAGTCCCAGATAAGGGGAGTGTCGGGAGAGATATTTCCCTTTTCGTCAACGAGGACTACATCAGTCTGGCTGCTGCCCGAATTCTGATTTGCACCTTTTCTTATATATCTCTTTACATTTGAATCGGTGAGCACAACAAGACTGTTTTTATTAAGCTCTGTACCGATATTTACGGCATCAGCCTTAAGAGGCGAAACCTTGTCGGTTATTGAAACAGAGCCTTCTGAGGGGGCAATATTGAATATCCAGGAGCTTCTGTTTTCAACCTTTGTGTCGTCAATAATAAAGCGGGCGGTTGACCAGTCTGTGTCGGTTTTGATATATGCGGTTTTGCTTGCGCCGCCGATATAGTATGTTGCGGTTTCATCTGCAAAAACGCTTAAATTATTGGCATTTGCATATTCGTGGGTTTTTACGATGGCTTCCATATCGTCTGTATTACCGTCACCCACAGCACCGAAATCCTCATAAGTTATGAAACCGGAGAAGGTTTTTGTGTATTCATATCCGTCTTCAAAATCGAAGCTTTTTTCTGAAGTGAGAAGAACCTCATCTGCGAATGCGGTTATACCTCTTGAAATACCGATTGAAGAGCCGCCTGTGATATACACATTGCCGTTTTCCACCTTAAGAGTGAAGGTGTTTCCGTCATTGAGATTTTCGTTTATTATAAAAGCCTTTTCTGATGAAGCTGAGCCTTCGGTGCTTTTTCCCGAAGCCTTGTGAAGCTCATCCTGAAGAGTGGCTGCAGCGTTATTGTAGACAGTGTTGTCTTCACGGGATGGAGTGACTATGGAATATTCCTCAACGGATACACCGTTTACGGTTATATCCTCAAGAGGTCTTATAATATACGGACTTTCATAGCATTCAGCCGAAAGCTCGTATTTCAGCTCCATTTCGGAAAAAATCTGAGCAAGGGGAGCAGGTAAACAGGAAACGATGCACAGTATAATCGCAATAAATTCTGAAAACATTTTTTGATATCTCCTTTGTTTGTTTTTTCAGGGGAAATGTTTTTGCCGTGATAAACTGTGAAATTGTGCTGCCGTGGGATCGATTTTTTTTCAGTATATCATACAAATATGAACATATCAACAAAAAAGGCAGGTAAAATGATTTCTGATAAGAATGCTGTGTGAACGAAGTACTGCTGTCATATGCGGTTGCTTTTTCAGAAATTCTTTTTTGCTTTTTTGATTTTGTCATTATAAAAAGCTCCTTTCCGAACAGATCAGTCTGTTCAGAAAAGAGCTTGTAAATTTCGCGAATTATAATTTATCCGCATCCGATATATTTAATTTAAGAAATAAAGAATGCAGATAGCTATATTTTTCAGAAGCGTTTCCAGAAATCGATGCCCCAGGGGTGGGATTGTTCTTCCCAGCAGTCGCGGTGGGCGAGGATTTTTTTACGCATTTCCCTTACCGTGTTTTTGTAGCTTTCGTCATAGGCAAGATTCTTTGTTTCCCACGGGTCATTTTTAAGATCGTAGAGAAAAGTCCATTTATCCTCCTCATTGTCACCGTTGCGGTATTCAATCAGCTTGAAATCATCATTTTTCACACCGCGGACAAACTTGTCGAAGATGAGATAGAGCTCATCTCGGAAGGAATTGCCGTGCTTTCCGTCAAGCAGACGGTTAAAGCTTTTTCCGTCTACTGACGAGGGAATTTCAATTCCTGCTCTTTCGCAGAGGGTGGGGAAAACATCATAAAGATATACATATGCATCGTTTTTCATATTTTCTGCAATCCCGGGACCTGCCATAATAAGGGGAATTCTTACACCGTGCTCATAAATATCTTCTTTTCCCATCCAACCGTGCTGTCCTACGGCAAGACCGTTATCACCTGTGAAAACAATAATTGTGTTATCCTCTTCACCGGATTCGTGAAGTGCATCGAGAAGTCTGCCTATTTCATAATCAAGATGAGTTATCATAGCAAAATATTCTGCTATATGACGTTTGATTTCCTTTTCTTCTCGGGGATATGCGGCAAGATGCTCATCCCGGTGCACCATAAGGGGATAGTTTGTGTCGATAATTTTCTGAAAATTAACGGGAAGTGTTATTTTTTCAGGGTCATACATTTCACGGAAGCTGTCGGGCATTGTTCTCGGGTCGTGAGGTGCAAGAAATGCCAGATACATAAAAAATGGCTTTTCCTTGCCGGCATTTTTACGGAGCAATTCAATTGCCGAATCTGTAAGCATGGTGCTTGAGTGCTTACCCGGGTCAAATTCATCGCAATGCTGCTTTCCGGGATGATTGTCATTATAGAAATCCACAACGAAGTTTATCACGTTGTCATATTTACCGGTGGGGTCAAAACGGCAGGTGGGCACATTCCAATGGTCCCACATTCCGCCGAAAAATATTTTTGCGCCCTGAGTAAAGCTTCTTGCATATGAGGGACAGCCGTTGTGCCATTTTCCGAGACCGATGGTTTCATAGCCGTTATTTCTGAAGGTCTCGGCAAGGGTTTTGTGTTCATCGGGGATATTGCCTCCCAGCTCATCAAGATGAAAGGGATTTCTTCCTGTTAAGATCATTGCACGGCTTGGCATACACACAGCTCCGCAGGTGCCCCCCGCAATATGGGCACGTACAAAGGAAGTGCCGCGGGACACGAGCCTGTCAAGATTGGGCGTGCTTATCTCGTTGTTGCCCAGGGCGTGAATAGTGTCAAAGCGCTGGTCATCGGTTACGATGAATAATACATTAGGCTTTTTGTTCATATTTTTTCCTCAGATTTTTTACTTTATAGGAAATTCCTTCCTATAAAGTAAAAAGATTATATGTCCCGCCGAACGGGAAGTAAACTTCCCTCGGCGATGGACTATACGAAAGCGTTTCGCCGCAGGTGTACGGCGAAGCCGTTTTCTTGTCAATAGATAAATGTCATTACCGATTCCGGAGGGATTATAACAGGGGTATTGGCTTTAACGTAAGCTTCTGTCAGATTATTATCCTTATCGGTAAGTGCACTGAGGGCATCCTCTGAGAGCGAAGTTTTCTTTTCTGCAGAAGATGGATTAATAAGGATAACCACGGTTTTTTCTTCTCCTGAGAATGCAAGAGGAAGAATATCTTTGTCATCGCAGGTGATATCAACTCTTTTTGCGCCAAGGGGGATATATTTTGAGAAATTTCCTGTTACATAAAGTCTTTTTGTGGTTTCATAGGTCTTGGTTTCGGGATCAATGTAGATAAGCCCGTCGTGATAATTATAGTGTGAGCAGGCTATCCAGTGCTGCCACGAGGTCACATTAAGGACAGTGAAATCCTCATACATTGTTTTTGCCGTAACTAAAGCGGAGTCCATTCCCGTATTTTTTCCGCCTGTCATATGGGTCCATTCACTCATTTTTACGGGGAGCTCAGGATATTTTTTGTTAAGCCACTTGCGGTATCTTTTAAGGAATTTCATTCTGTCATTAAAAAACGGCAGAGGCTGATAAAGAAAATATGAGTGTATATCAACGGAATCGATTCTGCTTCTTACATCCGGGTATTTCATGAGATGCCTTGTGTAGGATTTATTGAACCAACGGATATCTCCGTTTTCCATTCCGGAAAGCTTAACCGCTGAAAGAAGGGGGCGGGATGCCATTTCCTTTGCAAATGAGAGCATTACCTTACCTGCCTGACGGGGAGAATAATGACAGCCCTCCTGTGAGCCTGTCCATATCCAGAAGGGTTCATTTACAGGTGATATATATTTTACGGGAATACCTTCTTTTATAAAATGCTCTGCAGTATCAAGGCAGTAGCGGGCAAAGGCAGGGTAGTTTTTCTTTTTCAGATTTGTTCTGAAAAGCTGATGCTTTTTAAGATGTGCCCAGCCGTTTTTTGTGAGACGCTCAATGGGGGAGTTTACAAAAAGAATAACTTCATCCGCACCGTCTGAAACGGCCTGCTTCATCATATAGACGGCATTCTTATCCCTTGTGAAATCATACTGTCCGTCACCCTTGTCAAAGCTTTCGGTTCTTCTTGCAAAATCCGAGTATTCACCGTTCCCGCTGTGGGCTGAGCCTGCTCCGATATTATATCGGTATATATTCATGCCTATACCGTCGGTTTTGCTGTAAAGAAGGCGGGAAATAACATTTCTGACCTCTTCACCGTTTTCGTCCTTGTTGTCCCAGCCTCCGACTATCTGTGCCCACCAGGCACCGCTGGCACCTATGCCGTCAAAACGGCTGAATATCTTTTCTTTGTTGACTGAAAAATTCATAATATCCCTCGCGTTATAATTATTTTGCCGGGGAAACAGGAAATGTACAATAAATAAATGTGCGGATGCTTTATGCTGATTATTCGGCAGTGGGAATTTCGGGGAGAATATCGTCACCTATAAGATCTTCACCGCCCATAAGCTCTTCGCTGCAGGGTTCACAATAGATAATCCATTCGTCGTTCATATCTGAATCGGCATCAATGCTGATTTCGGTGGAACAGTTGTCACAATATACGTTTTTTGTTTCACCGCAGGCGCTGAGTGTAAATAAAATCAGAAGAAGTGCGGTGATAAGTGCAGATTTTTTTGCCATAATAATATCTCCTTTTGTTTTTATGTATATGATGCTAACATAAATATATCGTTTTTGTCAATGTAAGATAGGGACAGGAGATTATATTGTTTTTTTCTTGTTATATAATCCCGGGTGTGTTATACTGAAATAAAAAAGGAGGCTTCCGGAATGAAAAAGAATATTTCAAAAGGCAGAAAAATTTTATATGCCATACTGTCGGTTTTACTTGTTCTTGTGCTTGTTGCGGGCGGTTATCTTTGCTATGTTGTTTTTTCTTATTCAAGAATTGAGGATAACACAGTGCTTACCCCTGTTAATACAGGTGAAGAAAAGACCCTTGAAGCTGACACGGAATATACTGCATACATACAGAATCTGGGCTTTGGTGCATATACGGCTGATTTTACGTTTTTTATGGACGGCGGAGAAAAGTCGTGGGCTGAAAGTGAAGAAAGCGTTATTGAGTGTATAAATAAGGGTATAGGAGAGGCTAAAAAATATGATGCTGATTTCATCCTTTTTCAGGAGGTTGATTTTGATTCCACCAGAAGCTACCATATCGATCAGCAAAAAATGATAACAGAGGCATTTTCTTCTTATGCATCCGTTTTTGCGGTGAATTATGATTCGGCCTTTCTTATGTATCCTTTTACAGAGCCTCACGGAGCATCAAGGGCAGGTATACTTACACTCAGCAGATACAATATCACTTCTGCCTTAAGAAGAAGTCTTCCGATTTCAGAAAGCTTTTCAAAGTTTCTTGACCTTGACCGATGCTACAGCACGTCAAGAATTCCTGTAGAAAACGGAAAAGAGCTTGTGCTTTATAATCTTCATATGTCTGCATACGGCGGAAGCGATGAAATAAGAGCAGCACAGATGAATATGCTGTTTTCCGATATGAAAAGTGAATACGAAAAGGGAAATTACTGTATTGCGGGCGGTGACTTCAATCATGATTTTACGGGAGATTCCACTGCCGTGCTGAACGGTGAGGGCACAGATGAATTCGGCTGGGCACAGCCCTTCCCCGAGGAAATGCTTCCCGAGGGAATTGAAAGATGCGATGCTTATACAGGTGAAAGGCTTATTCCTACCTGCAGAAACTGTGATATACCATATGAAGAAGGAAATCAGGTTTTTATCGTTGACGGTTTCCTTAAAAGCTCAAATGTTGAATGCCTTACTCTTGAAAACATAGATACCGGCTTCATATATTCGGACCACAATCCCGTAATAATGAAATTCGTATTGAAGCCGTTATATTGACTTATTATTCCGGAAATATTATAATATAAAAAATATGTAGGAGGTTTATGCGATGAATACATTGTTTTCAATCATTCTCAGTTTTCTTATGCTGTTTACTTCTCTTTTTGTTCCCTTTGCAAAGGCACCCGCACCTGAGGTACAGGACGATTTTGTGCCTGTAATGCGTTTTGTTGCCACAAGTGACACGCATATCAATACTCTCGGTGACAAGGGCTGCACACGTATAGCAAAAATGATAAATTCTGCCTATGAATATGCAGAAGGCGACAGTGATTATAACCGTCTTGATGCAGTCGTTTTTTCCGGTGATATCACAGACGGCGGTACATTTACTGCTTTTTCCGCTTTTGCTGCTACCACAGATAAGGCAATAAAGGACGGTACAGAAAGACTTGCTGTTGTAGCAAAAAGCCACGACGGCGGCAAATATGATGCAAAGTCTCTTGAAATATTTACTTCTCTTACAGGACAGGAGACTGATTTTCACCGTGTGATAAACGGTTTCCATTTTATCGGTATATCCCGTGCACCCGAAAACGGTGTTCATTATTCTTCTGCTCAGGTTGAGTGGCTTGACAGTGAGCTTAAGAAGGCAACAGAAGCGGCTCCCTTACAGCCTGTGTTTGTGTTCCAGCATGAGCATGTGCTTGATACTGTTTTCGGAAGCTACAGCTATGACGGTTGGGGAATGGATACCTTCAGCGATGTGCTTAAAAAATATCCTCAGGTTGTTCATATTTCGGGACATTCACACTATCCTGCAAACGATCCCCGTTCCATATGGCAGGGCGAGTTTACTGCTATAGGTGACGGCGGACTTGCTTATTATGAATTTACTGTTGACGATGAAACAAGCGTTCATCCCGAAGGCTATAAGTCTATGACTCAGGCACTTATGGTTGAGGTTGATAAGAATAACAATGTTCTTATCAAGGTGCTTGATGTTGATAAGGGAGTGTTTGTAGCAGAATATCTTGTTGATAATGCGGCTTCTCCCGTAAAGCTTAAATATAATCACGAGCTTAGAAAGGCTTTTTCAACCGCTCCCGTATTTTCGGATGATGCAGCTGTTTCCGTCAAAAAAAGTATGGGCAAATACACATTTACCGTTCCTCAGGCAAGTGTGAAGGGCGAGGATAATAAGGTTTATCTCTACAGAATTTCCGTTACTGATGAAAACGGTAAAGAGGTTTATTCTGCCCGGGAGCTTTCGGGATATTACTATGCGGATGTTCCGCAGAGTGTTTCCTTCGACGGAATCGGACTTGCTGCGGGTAAGTATACGGTAAGCATTATAGCCGAGGATGTATGGGGCAATCAGAGCGAAGCTGTTTCCTGCGTTATCGGATAAGTATATAAAAAGCTAGTGACTGTAAAAAACAGCCCTGAAGGAATACAAGCACAAAACTGCGCAAAAGGCAGTTTTGTGCTTGTTATTTTAACTTTACTAGATTATTTAAGAGAATATTTTTTAAGTATCTTCGGGTGGAAATATGTATCAAAGAAGAATCTCAACCCGAGAAAACCGAATTCTGCCAGGCACATGAAGCCATGCCGCGGGGAGAGGAAGGATATTCGTCGGAATAATGTTTTTATATGCTTGAAGAGAAGATCAAAACTCATAGTTTCCTCTGAATAGTCTTTTTTGAAAATAGCCTGCCATAGGAAGTAGGATTGAATAATTTCCAGTTCTTTTTTTGGTATACGTGACGCATTTCCCGTTCTTGAACGGAAAAAGTCTATTTTTTTATAATCAGTTATTTTTTTGATGGGATTTTTCATATGTCCTTCATTCAATGCTTTTTGTCCCATTTCTGTGTTAGGGGAAAGACAGAACTGAAGGAAAGTGAGCTGGGTAGCTTTGAGGCTTTTGGCAAGATTTACCGTGTCTTTAAGCTGGTCTTCGGTTTCTCCCGGGAGTCCGACTATAAAATTTGCCATAGAAATAATGCCGAGCTTGTCACAAATTTCAAAGGTGGGTGCGATTTTATCGTAGGGAATAGCCTTTTTCATCATTTTCAGCTGTTCTTTATTTCCGCTTTCAATACCGAAATCAATCCAACGACAGCCTGAATCATAGGCATATCTTAATTCATCTTCGCCGAGAAGCCCTATTCTTGTCTGAAAGCCCCAATGGAAAACGAGCCCCGAATTACGAAAGGCATCACAGACCTCATAAAGCTGTTCTTTATTAAGAAAACACAGCTCATCGCTGAAATAAAGACCGTCAACACCGTAATCTTTTATGAGGATCTCAGTTTCCTTCATAAAATGCTCAAGATTTCTGCGTCTGTATGTACAGCGGTGCGTAACCTGGTTCAGACAGAAGGTGCATTTTGCCGGACAGCCCTTTGAAAGATATACATACATCAGATTTTTGCAACCGTACAGATACTGTGAATATGCTTTTACATCAATAAGAGAAAAATCAAGCAGGGGAAGTGATGTAAGGTCAATAAAATCCCGCTGCGGAGTGGTTTTTATGCTACCGTCACTGTCGCGGTAAGCCATCCCTTTTATATTTTCAAAACTCTTTTTTTCGGTGTAGGTTTCAGCTATTTCAAGCCATGTTTCTTCGCCCTCGCAGAAACTCAGCGCATCTACGTTTTTGTAGGAAAGAAGGACATTTTTATCGGCAGTATCACAGAAAGGACCGCCCCATACAACAGGTATGTCAGCCTTTTTCAGAAGCTTTGAGACATGCATTGCTCCGTCAAGATGCTTTACGGGGCACAGAGAAACTCCGGGTATGTCCGGCTTGAATTCTTTTATTATTTTTACCAGTGAACTATGAGATACTGACATGTCAAATATTTTTGCATCGTGCCCGTGAACTTTCAGATTTGAAGCAATTGATAAAATTCCCAGCGGCAGAGATACAGCATGCAGAAGGTCACAATTATACGGCATAACAAACAACAGCTTCATATGTATTCCCTCCATTTTCTAAATTTTATCATATATTTGTTTTATTTGTCAATGTAAATACTGTTAACAGTGATTTATTTGTGCTTGCTATTTTTTATATAAAGAGTTATAATAATATGAAAAACTATTTTTGATTTCGGGTGAGCATATGAAAAATGTATACCTGGCACAGATTAATGTGGCTTACAGCGACAGGCTTGCTTATCTGCCTTATGCAGCTGCCTGTATTACGGCTTTCGCAAAAAATGACAATGAAATAAATGAAAAATTCAGTTTCGGAGAAATACTTTTTCTCAGAGAAAAAATTGAAGATGCAATAAAGAGAATAAAGGATCCCTTTGCGGTGGGCTTTTCCTGTTATGTCTGGAATATGGAATATAACAAGGCTCTTGCCAAGAAAATAAAGGAGCTTTATCCCTCTTGTGTTATCGTTTTCGGCGGACATAATATTCCCTATGACACCTCTGTTCTCAGAGAGAATGATTTTATAGATATTCTTATTCACGGTGAAGGAGAAGTGTGCTTTACCGAGCTTCTTAAGGGACTTGATAAGGGTGATATTTCGGATGTAAGCGATATATCTTACCGCCGTGAAAATGAGCTGATTACAACAAAGAGAAGTAACGGCTGTTTTTCACTTGAAAATTATCCCTCACCTTACCTTACCGGTGTATTTGACAGTATGTATGAAGAATATCCTCTGATTGATTTTCAGGCGACTCTTGAAACAAACAGAGGCTGTCCTTATCAGTGTGCATTCTGTGACTGGTGCTTTACCGAGAAAATACGTTATTTCCCCATGGAAAAAATCAAGGCTGAAATAAAGTGGATGAGTGAGCATAAGGTATCTTATTGCTACTGTGCCGATTCAAACTTCGGTATTTCTCCCCGTGATATGGAGGTTGCACAGTGCGTTGTTGATTATCATAACTCAACAGGCTATCCGGGAATTTTCAAGCCCTGCTATGCAAAAAACAGTGACGAGCTTGTTTTCGGAATAGGAAAGCTTCTTAATAATAACGGTGTTGATAAGGGCGTCACCCTTGCTTATCAGTCAATAAACCCCGAGGTGCTCGAAAATATCGGCAGAAGAAATCTTGATATCGAATATTATACAAAGCTCAATGCCAGATATACCGCAGAGGGAATTCCTACATACACGGAGCTTATTTTAGGTCTTCCCGGGGAAACCTACAAATCCTTCTGTGAGGGTCTTTGCTATCTTCTTGAGGCAGGTCAGCACAATTCCATGACGGTATATACCTGTCAGGTTTACTGTAACGCCCCTCTCGCTCAGCCCGACTATAAAGAAAAATACGGTATCCGCTGGGAGAGAGTGCCCCTTCACGGTATTCATTATCCTGCTAATTTCAACGGTGTTCAGGAGTATTATGACGTTGTTGTTGAAACAAAGGATATGTCTAAGGAAGAATGGGTGAGAGCAAATATGTTCTCAGTATGCCTTCAGTCCTTCCATCATCTGGGACTTTTAAGATGCTTTGCCGTATATGCCCGCTATGAGCTGGGTATTTCTTACTATGATTTTTATAACAGACTTCTGGATTTTATATATTCGGATGAAAAAAGCTATCTTTATTCTCTGTTTGATATGATAAGAGAAAAGACAAGGGATACAGAGTATTCCGACTGGTGCTATCAGAATGATATATTCAGTCCCGTGGGCTGGTATTTTGAAGAGGGCGCCTTCCTTGATATGGCATACAACAAGGAAAAATACACCCGAGAGATAAAAGGCTTTGTTGATTCTCTCGGTATAGAAGAGGATATAAAGGAGAGTCTTTTCAGGTATCAGAATGATATTATAAGATATCCCGGTCAGGAAATAATAACCGTGGAAAGCGATTATGATTTCTATAACTATTTTGAAAACATATATGAGGACAATTATAAGCCTCTTGAAAATAAGAGAATAAAGCTCACAATTGAGCTTGAAAAGAAGATTTATGATTGGGCAAAGTATGCCCGTGAAATAATCTGGTTCGGAAAAAGAAGAAGTGCAACGCTCTGCACCAATCCGAGAGAAAAAATCGAATTTCAGATAATCAAGGAGTAAAAGCCATGAAAATGCTTCTCATCTATCCTCCGCAATGGAATCCCACATCAATATATTTATCTGTTCCGCTTCTGGTGTCGCAGCTGAGAAGTGCGGGATATGATGCAGACGGCATTGACCTTAATGTACGTTTTTTTAACAGAATTCTCCGTTCGAATTTCCTTCTTGAAAGAGTGGAGGAGTGCGAAAGGAAATATAAGGAGCTTGCAGGACTTATTTTTGAAAAATATCCCGATGCGCAGGAGAATTTCAACAGCTATTCTATCGGCGAGAGGACAATGTTTCTTAAATTCAAAAAAATGGCAGAGATGTTTTCTTCGGGAGCAGAGGCTCTGCGCAGGGTTGCTCTCAGTACTGATGAGGCTGTAAGAATTCTGAGAAGCAAGGATGATTTTTACGTTCCCGAAAAGCTTTTCGGTGCAAAAAAGACTCTTATTGAGGCACTGAAAATTGCTTCTTTGCCATATGCTCCCAATGAAATGATATGGGATAACTATTTTTCCAATCCTCTTATGAAGCTTGATTGGGAGAATATAGACTTTCAGTGCAAGGACGAAAGCACCAATATGTTCATTGATTTTTTCAATGAGTTTGCAGAAGATAAAATGCTTACTGAATATGACTATATAGGTATTTCCGTGCCTGATTTAAGTCAGCTTATTCCCGCTTTCACACTCGCACGTATACTTAAAGAAAAAACCGGAGCAAAAATTTCAATAGGCGGAAATTACATAACTCAGAATAAAGCAGATTTTATGAAGCATCCGGAGCTTTTCGGAGAATACGTCGATTTCCTTTCCGTAGGTGACGGTGAAATTGCCGTGATTGAGCTGGCCCAATACTTAAGCGGTAAAAGAAAGAGTCTCAAAGAGGTTTCCAATACTGTTTTTAAGGATGCAAACGGTGAGACTGTATTTACATATGAATCGAAAAAGCTGGACTTTGAGAATATTTCATATCTGGACCTTGATGATATGGATTTTTCCCTGTATTTTTCACCTGAACCTGTGCTTCCCGTACAGCTTTCAAAGGGCTGTTACTGGGGGAAATGCAGCTTCTGTGATTATTACTACGGTCAGCAGTGCTTTGATATAAAGAAAATTGAAGCCGTTATTGACGAGCTTAAATATTATAACGAAAAATACGGAATCAGAAGGTTTGCTGTTATAGACGAGGCAATTCCTCCTAAATATTATAAGAGACTGTCCGAAGCTATTATTGAAAGCGGTCTTGATATAACATACTATTCCTTTGCAAGACTTGAGGATGATTTTTCGGCAGATGTGCTTGAAAATATGTATCGCTCGGGAGCAAGGATTCTCCTGTGGGGATATGAAGCATATTCGCAGCGTATCCTTGAAAAAATGAACAAGGGTATTTCCGCTGTCTCAAGAGAAAGAATATTGAGAGATTCCCATAATGCAGGAATGTGGAATAATGTTCTGTTTATTATCGGCTATCCCACCGAAACAGAAGAAGAAGTTAAGCTTACTCTTGACTTTGTCAAGAATAACCGCGATATAGTAAACAGCACTACTCCGTCGAATTTCTCCCTTAAGAAAAATGCCCTTCTTCATGACACCGTGGGTAAGGACGGAATTATTTCCTGCGAAACAAACGGAGAATTTTATACGGTATTGAGAGACAATATTGAAGGTATTCCTCAGCATATAAGACGTGATATCAGAAGAGATTTTCATCTGGAGATGATAACAAAGTATTCAAAATCCATATGGCCTGTTAATTATTCGGATTTTGACCTTCTGCTTCTTTATCTTTCTGAGTATACCTGCAGATATGTTGCGGAATATGAATCTGAAGAAGACCTGACTCTGATGTTCAGGTAAATTACTGCTTTGCGGGGTGTTTTATGAAACAGTTTGATTGTATAGTTGTAGGTGCGGGAATGGGCGGTCTTGCGGCTGCGTGTATGCTTGCAAAAAATAATAAAAAGGTGCTTCTGCTTGAACAGTCCCATACACCCGGCGGCTTTGCCAACAGCTTTGTGAGGGGCAGATTTGAGTTTGAGGTATCTCTTCATGAGCTGTGCGGCTTCGGGCGGTATGATATGCCCTTCGGACCTGTCAGGGGTCTTTTTGACCGTCTCGGTATTTCCGACAGGATCGACTGGATAGATATTCCCGACGCTTACAGAATGATTACCCTTGATAAAAAATATGATGTTACAATGCCCTTCGGCATTAAAGAATACATTGATAAGCTTGAAGAATATGTCCCCGGCAGCCGCAAGGAGGCTGAAAGACTTTTTCAGGCGGGAGAGGATGTCAGAAAAGAGATAGAGGCACTTGCCCGGCCTATGGGAAAGCTGAAAAAAGGCTTTATTATGATGAAAAAGGGTGTGCTTCTCGGCACTGCGGGATACTCTCTTAATGAGGTGCTTGATACATTTGAGCTTCCGGACAGAGCAAAGGATATCCTCAGAGCCTACTGGGCATATCTTTGTACAGATCTTGATACTCTTGATTTTGTGCATTATATTCAGATGCTCTGCTCATATATAGAGCTTAAGAGTGTTGTGCCGAAATTAAGAAGCCATGAAATGGTAAATTGTCTCATTGACTGTCTTAAGGAAAACAAAGGCAGCTTCTGGCCCGGCTCAAAGGTTACGGAGATTCTTACAGAGGATAATAAAGTGACGGGAGTGAAGCTTTCAGACGGCACCGAAATATGTGCTCCTACGGTGGTTTGCAACTGCTCTCCTCACAATGTTTTCGGCAAGATGATGAAAAAAGAGGCTGTGCCCGAATACGACAGAAAGAGAACAAATTCCAGAACCTTCGGCGGACGCGGCTTTTGTGTTTTTCTCGGACTTAATAAGAGTGCGGAAGAGCTGGGACTCAAGGATTATTCATATTTTATTTTTCCCGATATGGATACAAAAAAGCAGTTCGGACGCATGGCGCATCCCGACACAAACGATGTTCAGAATACAGTATGTCTTAATGCTGTTTATCCCGAGGCATCGCCTGAGGGAACTTGTATGCTTTGTATGACTACTCTTTTTACCGACAGCTACTGGAGCAGTGTGAGTGCAGATGATTACATAAGAGAAAAAGAGAAGTTTGCTCTTCGTATGATAGAGAATTTTGAAAATGCCACAGGTGTAAATCTCAGAGATAATATAGAAGAAATAGAAATAGCCGCACCGGTTACATTTTCAAGGTTTACCGATACGCCGGACGGTGCTATTTACGGATATCTCGGTAAAACAGGCGACGGTGTTGTGGCAAGAAGAATGGAAAAAACCGAATGCAGCATAAAGGGACTTCATTTTACAGGCGGCTTCGGACATATGCTTCTCGGTTACAGCTCGTCCTTGTCATCAGGCAGATATATTGCCGGTAAAATACTTGCTGAGGAGGAGAGCAGCCGATGAAAAGAATAATTGTAAAAAGCTTTCTTGAGGATGCCAAAAACACGGGCTTAGTCCCCTCAGTCAGAAATAAAATGATTGAAGGAGCAGAAAGCTCGGATGTAAGTGCAGACTTTCCCGTAAATAAGCTGGCAGAGACTCTGCATCCCGTGCGTTTTCCTTTGAAAATTAAGAAATCGGAAATCAGAAACGGTATTGCATTTGTTGAATTTATACGTAAAGACGGTGAAAAAGCTTTTTATTTCAAGGGCGGTCAGTATCTGGGAATACGGTTCCGCTTTGAGGGAAAAGAGGTTTTCAGCGCTCTGCCCGTGCTAAGCACTCCCGGTGAAAAGAGTGTATGTACGGCTTTTGTTAAGGAATATGACAGTGTTGCTTTTTCATTTTTTGAAAAAGCTGATGCTTCGGACATAGACGGAGTTTCATTTGAAGGACATATGAATTTCAGCGGGATCAGAGACAGAAACGGAGCAGTGGTTCTTACTGACTGTTTTTCTGCCGCTGCTGCTGTATCTTTTGCAAGAACTGCAGAAAAAACATACGGAAAAACCGATATAAAGATTTATATTGAATGTGAAAACAGGGCTTTCCCCGATGCCTTGTGCGGAACAAATGACACAACGGATATAAGCTTATTATCCGAAAATGAAATTCCTGTTATCGGAAACAAAACTCTTTTTATTACCGGTAATTATGAATTCTGCGAAAAGTATTATCAGCTTTATGACGATAAAGAAATCCTGATAAAAAAATATCCCGTAAATACCGTGAGGGGATATGAAGACAATAAGCAGTACAGCATAAAGGTGTATTACCGTGATAAGGTCTTTGAAGCCTGCTGCCATGAGGGTGAAGTGCTCAGCGCCGTTCTTATGAATGCAGGTGTACCTGCCGATATAAGATGCACTGACGGTGAGTGCGGCTACTGCAGAATGAGACTGTTATCGGGCGAAGTAAAATCTGTACTGCTGACGGGTGACAGAAGAACAAAGGCGGATGTGAAATACGGCTTTATTCATCCCTGCAGTGTTACCCCTGTGAGCGATATTGCACTTGAATTATAATCTGAAAGGGTAGCTTTTATGAAAACACTTCTTATAATGCCTCCGCAATGGTATCCCATGAATCCCTATCTTTCTCTGGCTCAGCTTACCGGTCAGCTGAAAGCAAACGGATATGATGCCCGGGCTTATGATATAAACGTTGAATTTTTCAATGATATACTTACAAAAGAAAATGTACTTTACTATGCCGGAAAGGCGAAGGAATTTCTTGCTTCTTTTTCGGGTGAAATTGCAAAAAACGGATATACTGCAGAAAATTTTGCTTCTTATTCTCCTGAAATAAAAACATATCTTGCCCGTTTTCAGATGACGGGTGAGTATATGGCAAAAAATCCCGGAAGAATAGAAGAAACTGCGGATAATATTGAAGATGCCGTAAGTGTTATGAAGGACAAGGAGCGTTTTTATGACCCCGAGCAGCATTTCAGAGCAAAGGATATTATAAGAGATGCTCTTGAAATTATTTCCCTTCCTTACCTTCCTTCAAGAATAATGCTTGATAATTTTATTGCAAATCCCTTCTATTCATATAATTACGGGGATATAAAGACGGAATGCTATGACAGAAAGCTTAATCTGTTTGTTGATTATTATGAAAAGAAGCTGGCTGAAAGGGATCTCAGCGAATATTCGCTTATAGGAATCAGCATTTGTGACCTGAGCCAGGTTGTGCCCGGGCTTACACTTGCAAGGATGCTTAAGGAGAGGTATGACGCCCATATTTCACTCGGAGGTAATTATATTTACAAAATCCGTAATGACCTTAAGAATATTCCCGAATTTTTTGATCTTTTCTGTGATTCTCTTCAGATTGGCGACGGTGAAAAGTCAATAATAACACTTTGTGATATGCTTTCGGGAAAATGTGATATTTCCGAGGTTTATTCTCTTGTTTATAAAAACTCAGAGGGTGAAATCATTACCAACAAAGAGGCTCCGCTTCTTGATATGGATAAGATTGAATTTCCCGATTTTACGGGATATGATTTCAGCAAGTATTTTTCTGCAGATATTATTATGCCCGTTCAGCTTTCAAAGGGCTGCTATTGGGGTAAGTGCACCTTCTGTGATTTTTACACGGGGCAGCAATGCTATGACACAAAGAGTGTAAGCCGTGCCGCGGACGAGGTTGAAGCACTTATTGAAAAATACGGTTTTCATCATTTTGCTTTTGTGGATGAGGCTGTGCCTCCCGCATACTATAACCGCTTCGCCCTAGAGCTTATAAAGAGAAATGTCAAGATTAAGTTTTATTCCTTTGCGCGTCTTGAAAAGGGCTTTACTCCCGAGGTGCTGAAAAACCTTTATGATGCAGGTGCCTGCTTCTTTGCCTGGGGATATGAGGCTCATTCACCTAGAATTATGAAGCTTCTGAATAAAGGTGTGGATGTGGATTACAGGCTTACTCTTCTTGAAAATGCAAAGGCTGTGGGATTGTGGAATCATTGCACATTCCTTTTGAGCTATCCTACGGAAACTGCCGAGGAGACAGAGGCAACAAAGAATATAATAAGAAACCGGGAGCTTATAAACAGCTGTACACCCTCTAATTTTGCACTTAAGAAGAATGCCATTCTTCACGATATGGCAGATGAAATGGGTATAAAGAATATTGTGAACAACGGTGATTTCCATGTTTCCTGCAATTATGAAATGTCGGGAATGAAGACCGGGGATATAAAGAAAAACCGTATGGATTTTCAGCTTGATTTTCTTGAATGCAACCGCACTGCACTGTGGTCGCTGACCTTCAATGATACTGACCATCTCATGCTCTATCTCGCAAAATACGGAGCAAAGTGGGTATATGATTACGAGCTTAAGTATCACAAACGACATCTTCAGAGTTAAGGAGAAAAATACCATGAAAAATGTGTATATGGTGCAGGCATCAAATACCTACGGCGGTAATATTTTCAAATCTGCTTATCTTCCTTATGCCGTAGGACTTCTTGTAGCTTATGCAAAAGAGGATAGCAGAATAAATGAAGAATATGACTTCAAGAGATTTATTTTTACCCGAGAGGAAACGGACATGGCGGCAGACTCCCTCGAGACACCTGCTGTTATGGGATTTTCGAATTATATCTGGAACACCGAGTATAACAAAGCGCTTGCAAAAAAGGTTAAAAGCAGATATCCCGGCTGTGTTATAATCTTCGGCGGACATAATGTGCCTCCCGATGCAGATTTTCTTGAAAAGTATGATTACATAGATTTTCTTATTCACGGTGAGGGTGAAGAGGCATTCAAGGGACTTCTTCTTGAAATGCTGAAAGAAAAGCCCGATTTTTATTCCGTACCGAATATTTCCTTCAGAACCTCCGACGGCGGTTATTTTACCACAAAGGAAAAGGTGCTTGAGGGTACTGATTATCCCTCTCCTTATCTTACCGGAGTTTTTGACAGTATTATAAAAGAGAATCCCGATATGCAGCTGGATGCAATTCTTGAAACTTCAAGAGGCTGTCCGAGAAACTGTGCGTATTGTGACTGGGGTTGTACAAATTCAAAGGTAAAGCTTTTTTCCCTTGAAAGAGTTCTTGCGGAAATTGAATGGTTTGCAAAGAATAAGATTGCTTTTCTCTGGGGTGCCGATGCGAATTTCGGTGCTTATGAAAGAGATGAAATTATTGTTGATAAGCTGGTAGAAATGCGTGAGAAATACGGCTATCCCGAAAGAATACGTACAAATTACGCAAAAAACAGACACGAAGCCGTATTCAATATAAACAGAAAGCTTGAAAAATACGGACTCAGCAAGGAGGGTGCAACTCTCTCTTTTCAGAGTCTTAATCCCGATACGCTTGAAGCTATAGGCAGAAAGAATATGAGCCTTGATAAATTCAAGGATATTATGCAGATGTACCGTGCGGACGGGGTTACCACTTATTCCGAGCTGATACTGGGACTTCCCTGTGAAACATATGAATCATTCTGCAGGGGAATAGGAAGCCTTCTTGAAGCGGGGCAGCACAGACTAATCAATGTGTATAACTGTGAAATTCTTCCCAATTCGCCTATGGCACAAAAGGATTACCTTGACAAATACGGTATCAGGACCTCGGAGGTCGTTTTCCTTACCTCGCACAGCAAGGCGGATGCTGAAATAATTGAAAAGACAAAGTACGTGACAGGTACTCAGAGTATGAATTCCGAAGAGTGGATAAAAGCAAATATTTTTGCCTGCTTTGAAAAATCATTGCATCACTACGGAATATTAAGAAGCTTTGCGATTTATCTGTATCACGAAAAGAATGTCAGATACGAGGACTTTTATAATGCTGTTATAAAAATGTGCCGTGAGAAGGAAGACAGCTTTATAAATTATGCCTACAGCTTCCTTTATAATTTCTATAAAACGGTAGTTGATGAAAAGCCGATGAGGCTTTACACCAATGATATTTACGGAAAAATCACATGGGCACCCGAGCATGTGGCTCATATGGACTGGATTCCGAAGCTTGATGAGCTTTATGACATTCTGAGACCTCTTTTTGTCTCCTTCGGAATTGACGATGAAATCACGGATGAAATTGCGGAATACGAAAAATGTATTATGAAGCGTCCCGGTGAGAATAATTTCAGCCGAGAATTCTCTTACGACTGGCACGGATATTTCACTACTGTTCTTGCAGGTTCTTATGCACCCTTGAAGCAGGTAAAAAACCGTGTAAGCGTGAACAATGAAAAGCATCCCGAAACATGGACGGATTATGCACTTGAAGCAGCCTGGTTCGGCAAAAACGGCGGTGCCTATAATCCCGGTGTGACAAGGCAGCTGCTTTGATTTTATTTGAAAGGACAAAATACTGATGGCAGAATTCAGAAACGCTACAATAATGCTTGGTGCCGTTGATGAGACGGATTCTTTAAGACAGACGGTTTATAAGATACTTGAACTGTGCCGTCATGAGGATTTAGGCGAAATTGTAATCGGATATTCTCAGCGTGTAACTCCCGAAAGCAAGGCTGTTGTGGATGAGCTTGCGGCACTTGATACTGATGTGCCTATAGTTACCTTTATGCAGAAAAGAAAAGGTATTTCGGGACTTGTTGATATTATTGATATTGCAAAAAGCTCGCACTGTATTCTTGTGGCTTCCGATATGGCACTGGATCTTCAGTGTGTTGCCGATATGATAGAAAAGGCAAAGGAGGACGGGGACAGAATTGTTTCCTCATCCCGTTGGATGAAGGGCTGCACCTTTGTTGATTACGGAGCTTTTAAAAAGTTTCTTAATTTCTCTGCACAGCAGTTTCTTAAGATTCTTTTCGGTGCAAGGATGACAGACTTCACAAATCCTTGTCAGATAGCACCTACAGAGCTTTATCAGGCTATCGAGTGGGAAAATGAAGGCTTTCCCATACTTATTGAAATGGTATTGAAGCCTTTAAGGCTGGGCTATAAGTTTATTGAGGTGCCCACAAACTGCTACCCGAGAAAGCAGGGAAAATCAAAGAATTCCCGTAAGCAGACCGCAATGTATCTGAATACCGCCCTTCATATAAGGTTTATGAAGAAGAAAGACATTCTTAAAAAGGATTCCGCACTTTATAAGAAAATGTTCGGTAAATAATAAATGAAAAAGGAGTGTGCGGATGTGAAGAAAAATTTATATTTCTTTCAGGTAAACTATTCATACGGAAAGTCCGCACATATCCCTTATACTGCAGGCCAGCTTTCTGCTTATGCGCTGAGTGATAAGGATGTGGGAGAAAATTTCTGCCTTGAAGAGATTTTTTTCCTGAGAGAAAATGTGAACGATGTGCTGGCAAGGATAAAGGAACCTGCAGTTGCGGCTTTTTCCACTTATATATGGAATTATAATTATAATAAAACTCTTGCGAAAATGATAAAGGAAAAACATCCCGATTGTGTGATAGTCTTCGGAGGACATCACGTTTCTCCCGGCGGACAGCTTCTGGAAGAGTGTCCCTTCATAGATTATCTTCTTCACGGTGAGGGGGAGGTTATTTTCAGACAGCTTTTACGGGCTGTGCTGGGACTTGAAAAGCCTCAGGATATTCCCGGAATATCCATGAGAACCGATGACGGTATACTTACCAATCCCGAAATGATTTCAAGTGAATGTGATTTTCCGTCACCCTATCTTCTCGGATATTTTGACAGAATAATAAAAGAGCATCCCGAAAAGGATTTTATGGCTCTTATTGAGACCTCAAGAGGCTGTCCCAATTCCTGTGCATATTGCGATTGGAGCAATATGAAATCAAAAATCAGAAAATTTCCTCTTGAAAGAATATACGGGGAAATTGAGTGGATGGCTGAAAACAGGATAAAGGGACTCGGCTCTGCCGATTCAAATTTCGGAATGTTTTCCCGTGATGTTGATATAACAAAAAAAATTGTTGAGGCAAGGCTTAATGCCGGTTATCCGCAGGGATTTCAGACATCGTATGCAAAAAACAGCAATGATACTGTTTTTGAAATCGGTATGCTTCTGGAAAAAAGCCGTATGAATAAGGGAATTACGCTTTCTTTCCAGTCTATGAATGAAGAAGTGCTTAAGAATATCGGACGTCAGAATATCAGCATCGAAAGCTATTCAAGGCTTATGGATATGTATAATGAGGCAGGTGTTGCCACCTATACGGAGCTGATTCTGGGACTTCCCGGCGAAACCTATGAAAGTCTTGTTGACGGAATAGACAAGCTTTTAAGACTCGGTCAGCATAACTCCATATATATTCATAATTGCGAGTGGCTGCCTTGTGCAATAATGGGAAGACCGGAATATGTTGATAAGTATAAAATAAAAACCTCTCATATTCCTCTCAATCAGCCGCACAGAGAGGACAATGAAGAAGATAATATTCCGGAGTTTTCAAATATTGTGACCTCAACTTATTCCATGGATGAAAATGAATGGAAGAAAATGAATCTGTTTTCATTTACCGTTCAGGCATTCCACCATATGGGACTTTTACAGTTTGTTGCACTGTATTTATATAATGAAGGCATTTGCTCTTACAAGGATTTTTATACGGGAGTGCTTTCATTTTTTCTTGAGAATAAAAATACTGTCGGGGGAAAGGCATTTTCTGAAATTGAAAAGCATCTTGATAATGTGCTTGCGGGTAAGGGTACGCTCAGCTGTACGGATGAACGCTTCGGCAGAGTTCAGTGGCCCTTTGAAGAATATCTGTTTCTTTCCTGCGTTTATGATGCGGATACCTTTTATGATGAGCTGGAGAGCTTTTTGGGCGGGCTCACGGGCAGAAACGAGATTTTTTCTGAGCTTTATGTGTTCCAGAAAAAAATGCTTAAAAGACCCTTTGACAGTGAAATAGAATTTAGCTGCAGATATAATTTCCCCTTGTACTTCAATGCGCTTCTTGACGGCAATCAACAACCGCTGAAGGCAGAGGAAAATGCTGTAAGAATAGATGTCAGGCCTTTTGAAAACTGGGAGAATTATTCAAGAGTAATAGCCTGGTTCGGCAGAAAAGACAGTAATTGTACTTATATAAGAAAAACTCTGCAGGGACACAGACACGAAAAGGATAACAGGAGGACCTTATAATGAAAAATCTATATATGGTGCAGGCTTCAAACACCTATACGGGAAATTCATTCAAGGCTGCATATCTTCCCTATGCCGTAGGTCTTCTTGTGGCTTATGCTTTCAGGGATGAAAAAATAAAAAGTGAGTATGAGTTCAAAAGATTTATATTTACCAGAGAAAATACCGATGAGGCAGCGGGCGGACTTGACAATCCGTTTTTTGTAGGTTTTTCAAATTATATATGGAACACTCAGTATAATCTTGCCTTAGCAAAAAAAATAAAGGAAAGGTATCCCCGCTGTATTATTCTTTTCGGCGGACATAATATTACACCCGATAATGCTTTTCTTGAAGAATATCCTTTTATTGATTTTCTTATACATGGCGAGGGAGAAGAGGCTTTTAAAGGTCTTCTTACAGAGCTCATAAAAGAAAAGCCCGATTTTTCATCCGTTAAAAATCTTTCTTACAGAAAAAGTGACGGAAGTGCCGTCAAGAATGAAACGGTTGTACTTACGGGTACTGATTATCCTTCGCCTTATCTTGACGGATGGTTTGAAAAAATATTTGAAGAAAATCCCGGTATGCAGCTTGATGCAATTCTTGAAACCTCAAGAGGCTGCCCGAGAGACTGTGCATATTGCGACTGGGGCTGTAATTCTCAGAAGATAAAGCTTTTTCCCATAGAAAGAGTTTTTGCCGAAATAGATTGGATGGCTTCTCATAATGTGAAATTTATATGGGGTGCAGACGCAAACTTCGGTGCATATGACAGGGATATGGATATTGTTGATTATCTTGTAAAAACGAGAAAGGAAACAGGCTGTCCCGAAAGAATAAGAATAAATTATTCTATGACAAGGCACAAAGAGGTATTTGAAATTAACCGCAAGCTTGAAAAATTCGGGCTGAGCAAGGAAGGTGCCACTCTCTCTTTCCAGAGTCTTAATCCTGATACGCTTGAAGCTATCGGCAGAAAGAATATGAGTCTTGATAAATTTACGGGACTTATAAATCTTTATAAAAAAGAGGGTGTAACCACTTATTCGGAGCTTATTACAGGGCTTCCCTGTGAAACCTATGAAAGCTTCTGTAAGGGAATTGGCTCGCTCCTTGCGGCAGGTCAGCACAGGCTTATCACTGCATATAACTGTGAAATACTGCCCAATGCTCCTATGGCACAGAAGGATTATATGGAAAAATACGGTATTAAAACCGTGACGGTTGAGCATCAGACCGCGCATACGAAAAATGAGTCTGAAATAAAGGAAAAAACCAGATATGTTATCAGCACAAATACTCTCAGCCGTGAAGACTGGATAATGTGCAACGTGTTTGCCTGTATAGAAGAGTCCTATCATCATCACGGAATACTCAAGTTTATTGCTATGTATCTTTTTGACAAACTGAATATTCCGTATGAGGATTTTTATAATTCGGTTATTGATTTTGCAAAAGAAAATAAAAATACGGTAGCCGGCAGTGTGTACAGAGCTTTGTATTCATATTTTGAATCAGTATCATTGGGAGAGCCTCTTCAGCTTTATGCCAATGAAATATTCGGTGATGTTACCTGGATACCTAAAAAAATGCCTCATCTTGATACGATTTACCGTATTGATACATTTTATGAGGAGCTTCGTCCGTTGCTTACGGGCTTCGGTGTGTCGGAGGAAATTACGGACGAGCTGATAAAATATGAGCGGACTGCTCTTAAATATCCCGGAAGGAATAATTTTTCCGAAAGCTTTTTATATAACTGGCATGAGTATTTCACTGCATTCGCTGAAGGCGAGAGCATACCTCTTGTGCCTGTGAAAAACACGGTTTTTGTTGAGCTCGGTTATATTGCCGATAACTGGAAGGATTATGCCGTGCAGTCCACCTGGTTCGGAAAGGACGGAAGCACATTCAATCAGGATATGAGGTGCGAAAATAAATAAATTGTAAACTTTTTGACAAAAAGAACACGTTTTGTTCAATTGCTTGTTGAAACAGGTTTTGTTTTTTGTTATCATCATAACACAAGTAACTATTATGAGGTGAGTGTTTTGAAGCTTTTTAAGAAGTCTTTATGTCTTTTTCTGAGTGTTATTCTGATAATGGGGTGCTGCACCCTTTTTGTGTCGGCAGCGGGAAGAAAAGCTGCTCTTCCGGTATCTGCGGGAATTGAAGCACTGAGAGATGAATTTCAGATTGATTATGCTCCCGAAGCAGGTGGATATGCACTTGACTATGCATATTATTCTCCCAAGGGAAGCGATGATAACACAAAGTATCCTTTGGTAATTTTCCTTCACGGCATCGGTCATGCGGATTATGTGGGTGCACAGCTTGATGACAGTGATTTTCCTTATTGGGCATCGGCAGAGCTTCAATCAAGATTTACAGAGGGCGGTGCATATATTCTTCTTCCCCGTGCGCCTGAGCATAAGCTGGTTTACTGGAGCAAAACTTTGCTTGAATCTCTTCGTTCCGTTATTGACGATATGATTGCAAAGCACGGAGATAACATTGACACCACAAAAATATTTATAGGCGGTTTATCTGCAGGCGGTGAGATGACCTGGGACATGATAATTTCTTACCCCGAATATTTTGCAGGTGCCTTTCCTATGGCGGCAACAGGTACGGTGAGTGCCGCTGATACTAAAAAATGTGCAGATGTGCCGATATGGATGATTGCAAGCTCAAAGGACCCGGTTATAAGCTATATTGCGACAATCAAACCTTTATGGAACAATGTGTGTAAGAATAATAACAACCCGGCTTACTGCCGTTTTACAACCATAGGTAATGTAAAGGATCCTGCAGGAAAGAGTGCAAGTGATAATCATCATATGGCAAAGGTTGTTTCCTTTGATTTGCATATGTTTGACGGCAGCAAGTATTATGATTCTGAAACCAATGACGGCAACGGAAATATTCTTAATCTTACCAGTCCTGACGGAATGATATATTGGATGAACTCTCTACGGTCCTCATATGAAGGAGATGTAACTGACGGTTCGGGAAATATTGATGTAAATATTTTTACTAATATTTTTGATGCGATAAGAAACTTTTTCCTTAAAATTGTAAATATGTTCCAGAGACTTTTCGGTCTGCAATAAAAGAAAATAAGAAGCAGCGGAGAAATTTTATATGATTTCTTCGTTGCTTTTGTATTAAATTGCAGTGCTTTTTTGTGATAATTAATAATTGAATTCTTTTGTATGTATTGATATAATCAGTATGTGAATTTATCAAAGGAGATGCGACCGATATGGATTTTTTGAACAAGATAATAAGCTTCTTTCTGCTTATTCCCGCACTTTGCGGTCTTTATAAGACTGATGCAAAGGACACTGAGGAGGCATATCTTCAGGTGATTGAAAGCATCGGCTATGAAAATACCGTTGAAACAGCAATTCCTCAGACAGAGATTTATAATATGATTATGGATCATTATATGTCACCCCTTCCCGAAGGAAAAACCGAGAAAAAGGCAATTGTTATCGGATATGACGGCTGCAGAGCCGATGCGCTTACAATGGCAAAGGGTTCATTCAGCGGTATCAATAAGCTTCTTGAAAACGGTGCTTCCCTGAATCTTGCTTATTGCGGCGGCGTGAATTATCCTGACGGTGAGAATACTCAGGCTACCTCAACAGCTCCCGGCTGGTGCTCGCTTCTTACCGGAGTGTGGGCTGATAAAAACGGTGTTTTCGGAAACGGACAGCCTAAGAATCTTGAATATAAAACTCTTATGACAACACTTACCGAAAGCGGTGTGATAGACAGCGCAGCCTTTATCACCAAATGGGGCGGACATTTTACTGATGACGATTCAACATATCTGCCCGAGGTGAAGTACTGCGAAGAAAATGAGCTTGATGTCAGCTTCAATAAATGCTCGGGAGATATAGCAAGTGCGGATATGGCTATAAAGAATATATCCTCTGCCGACTGCTCTGATTTTATTATTGCTATTTATGAAGGTACAGATGCTGCAGGCCACGGCTTCGGCTTCTCCGTAAACAATCCCTGCTACAAAGCAGGCTTTGAGCTTAATGATAAGCTTGCTTTTGCAACCATAAACAATATTGAAGCAAGAGATACATACGAAACCGAGGATTGGCTTATAATCATAACAAGTGATCACGGCGGTTTTTCCACAGGTCACGGCGGTCCCACAATTCAGGAGAGAATGGTATTTATTGTTTCAAACAAATAACACAGATTGAAAAACGGTCTGAGCGTAACAGCTCAGGCCTTATTTTTTGCCTCTTCACGGAAAGTTGGGGAATCATATTACTCACTTTAATCATTTTGTGCTTCGCACTTGGGAACCCCCGGCGAGGGTTCCCAACGAAAAACAGTCCACCGGACTGTTTT
>JAZSNB010000039.1:0-49164 GCA_045536195.1 Acutalibacteraceae bacterium | reverse complement strand
GCATATTCTCCTTTATGGATATATCCGCCTTCCAGAAGGTCGTTTACCTCGCAGTGTGCTGCTATGATTTTGCCGAGCCTTTTTGCTTTGAGCATAGCTTCCTTCATCATTTCGTCTGACTGTACACCCTTGCCGTCGTCGGAAAAAGCTATTATGTCGGGAGAAAGGCCTTCCATATCTGAAAGCTCTTCTCCTTTTTCTCCCACGGTGATGGCACCGTAGGGATAAACATCTATTGTTGCTTTTTCTTTTATTGCATCAAGCTGAGGCTTGAGATTCTCGGGAGAGTCGGGTACGGGGGAGAGGTTCGGCATTGTGCAGACTGCTGTATATCCTCCGTGTGAAGCCGCAAGACAGCCGCTTTTTATGTCCTCTTTATAAGAAAAACCCGGCTCACGAAAATGCACATGCACATCGCAAAAACCGGGAAAAATACTGTATTGTGAATTGTTGAACTTTTCTTCAATACCGGGAACAGAGAAAAAGTCACCACTACCGGTGAGAAAACCGGGCATTGCTGACATTCCTGTAATCTGAGCCTTAATTGAACCAGTCATATTCTTTTCCTTTCAGTATGTATAATCATAAGCTTTGCCGGGACACAAAACAAGGCGAAAATACAAACAAGCATTTCCGCGCTGCATAGTACGGCAGAAGCCGCGTAAATCTGTAAACTTTTATCAGCAATAAGTTTACCACGTAAGAAGTTTTTTGTCAACTTGAAATTATTATAATAATTACTTTTTTAATAGATGTACAGATAAAATGCAGAGAAAAGATGTGTTTTTGTTTAAAAGATAAAATCCTGTCCGGCGGCAGTGTAAAGCCGTGTTTCGGGCAAAGCGGATAAAGGCTGTTTTTTACGGTCCCGACATTGAAAAATGTGAGTGAAATACACAAACGGGGGACGTTTTCTTATCCTGTTTTTTAAGTTTTTATAAATTTATGAAAAAACATAAAAAATGTGTGAAAAAGCCTTGAAATTTCAAAAGATACAGTATATAATAAAGAAAAAAAATGGAACGAATAGGAACACAAACACACGAAATGGAACAAAAACGGAAGGGGTGAAAAAGCGTGTCGTTTCTCGGAGTATATTTCCACAATATAGATAACAACAACCGCTTGGTCATTCCTTCGGCTTTCAGAGAGAAGCTGGGATCAGAGTTCGTTCTGTTCAAGGCTCCCGAGGGCTGTGTGTTTATGTATGATATGGAAACCTTCGACGGAATGCTCAGACAGGTAAACCAGCTGTCAAACACTTCCGAAGGAAGAAGGCAGGCAAGAACCTTCACAAGAGCAGCCCGAACGGTTACTCAGGACAAGCAGGGCAGATTTACTGTACCTGCCGAGTTTATAGAGTTTGCTGAGCTTGACAACGGTGTTGCCATAGAAGGTACAGGGCACCGTATAGAGCTCTGGAGCAAGGCTGAGTATGAGCTGCAGCAGGCAGAAGAAAGCTTTGCCGAAGAAAATTATCCCCAGATCTATTATTGATGATTCAGGCGGTGCTTAAATGGACTTTTCTCATATTCCCGTTCTGTTTTATGAAACGGTAGATTCACTTCAGGTTGACCCCGACGGTGTTTATTGTGACTGCACCGCAGGGGGAGGCGGACACTCCAAGGCAATAGCCGATAAGCTTACGGGAAAGGGAAAGCTTGTTGCAATCGATCAGGACCCCGATGCTGTAGAAAATCTGAAGAAGAAGTTCGCTTCATATAATAATGTAATAATTATTAAAGACAATTTCAGCAATATTGATTCGATCGCTTCTTCTCTCGGAATTTCAGGGTTTGACGGAATAATAGCCGATCTCGGAGTAAGCTCCCATCAGCTTGATACTGCAGACAGAGGCTTTTCATTTCATAATGATGCCCCTCTTGATATGCGTATGAGTAAGGAGGGTAAGAGCGCAGCCGATGTAGTGAATACTTATTCGGAAAGAGATCTTGCAAGAGTGATTTCCTGCTACGGAGAAGAGAAATTTGCAAAAAGTATTGCAAGAATGATAGTTTCGCGCAGAGAAAAAGAAAAATACAGCACCACATTTCAGCTTGTTGAGACCATTAAGGATGCAATTCCCGCAAGGGCAAGAAGAGAAGGCGGGCATCCTGCAAGGAGAACCTTCCAGGCGATAAGAATTGAAGTAAACGAAGAAATTTCACGCTTGCCCGTTGCGATAGAAAAAATGTTTGCACTTCTGAAAAAAGGCGGAGTGCTTTCGATAATAACCTTCCATTCCCTTGAGGACAGGGCGGTAAAAAATATGTTTAAAAGCTTCACGGAGGGGTGTACCTGTCCCAAGGATTTTCCTGTGTGTGTATGCGGAAAAACACCGGACGGCAGACTTCTTTATAAATCGCTGAGTCCTTCCGAAGAAGAGCTTGAAAGAAATCCCAGAAGCCGCAGCGCAAGGCTTCGCAGTATAGAGAAACTGAAGTAAAGAGAGAGATTGAAGATATGGCAGCATATGCATCAAATGCTTATGACCTTGATATAGAATATTTTGAAACGGCATCCTCTGCCGCTCCTCAGAGAAAACAGGAAAAGCAGAAAGCAGCACCGCTTAAAAAGGTTGCTCCCCGTACAAAGGACGAGCTTCGCAGAGAGGAAATCCGCGGGCTTAAAAAATCTGTGGGCGTGCTCGCTTTTGTGCTTGTTGTTTTTGCATTGGTCGCTCTTCAGATATCTGCCAGTGCTAAAAGGTATGAGCTTGTAAGAGCTATTCAGCAGACAGAAAATGAAATTAAGGTTGCTCAGTCTGAGAATATCCGTCTTAATGCCGAGCTTAACGGCATCACGGGAATTGCAATCATCGACAGCTATGCTACCGATGTTCTCGGAATGACAAAGGTTGAAAATTATCAGATCGAATGTATAGATCTTTCCGGGGAGGACGCAGTTTTATATTCTTCTTCCTTGTTGGGAGGCTGATTTGTTGCATACTTTTGCTTTGCTTGTGCATATATAAAAACAGGTACAAGTTGCAGAAGTATGTTTTTTTGACTAAAAAGCTATAAATAACCGTTATGTTTTTTTGCGGCGGAGGGCGAAGAAATTTCGCCCGTTTTTTGGCATTATGGAACAACTTCACAGAGTTTTCAAAACAGAAATTTTCCCTGTATATATTTGAATAAATAAGAGGGAAGGACAGGAGAATTGTAAAGTGGCAGCTAAAGACAATCAGATGAAGCGCACGGCGCTTACGGCAAAAAGAGGCGTAGTTCTCTTTGCCTTGTTTACTGTTATACTTATGGTTTTTCTTGTGGGAAGGCTGGTTTATCTCACCGTTATCAAGGGTGAGGAATACAGGCTTATTGCTGAAAATCAGCAATATAATGCTTCAACGGTTTCTTCCTCAAGAGGTGCTATATATGATTGCAATATGAATGTTATTGCACAGACGGCTTCGGTATGGCTTGTATATATTAATCCAGGTAAGGTGACAGCGGAAAACAGCGAGCTTGTGGTAAGAGGTCTTGTGGATATCCTCGGAGTTGACGAGGAAAATCTCAGAAAGAATATTGCAGAAAAAAGCTCATACGGCTACTACAGAATCAAAAGCGAAGTAGAATATGCCGAAAAAACTGCAATAATGGAATATGCAAGAAAAAACAAGATAACAGATGTTATCTTTACCGATCCCGATACAAAGAGATATTATCCCGACGGAACACTTGCCTCTACCGTTATCGGCTTTACGGGTTCAGACGGCTACGGACTCAACGGCCTCGAATATTATTATGACGATGAATTGACCGGTGTTGACGGAAAAATATATACTCTTCAGGATGGTCAGTCAAATGACCTTGAGGGCGGAAATGAGGTTTTGTATGAGCCTGTAAACGGCGAAAACCACGTTCTTACTCTTGATAATGAAATTCAGACCATATTAAGAAGTGCATGTATGACAGCGCTTAAGGAAAACGGTGCGGAAAATGTATACGGTGTTGTGCTTGATACAAAAACCGGTGCGGTGCTCGGTATGTGCAATGTGCCTGACTATGATTCAAATGACCCCTTTACCATTGCCGATGCCAAAACACTTGAAATGATAGAAAGTCTTTCGACAGATGAGGAAAAGGATGCCGCAAGATCCCAGGCAAGAAACTCTCAGTGGAAAAATAAGGCAATTGCCGACTATTATTATCCCGGATCTGTTTATAAGGTATTTCTTGTTGCAGGTGCTATGGAGGAGGGTATAATAGACGAAAACACATCTTATACCTGTCACGGCACAATCACTGTGGGAGACAGACACGTCAAGGACTATAATCCCACGGGACACGGTGTTGAAACACCCAGAACTCTTCTTGTAAATTCCTGCAATACCTTCTCGGTGTATGTAGGTCAGAAAATGGGAATTGAAAATTTCTACAAATACTTTGAAGCCTTCGGTTTTACCGAAAAAACAGGTATAGATCTTCCCGGCGAAACTACTCCCGTAGCAGGGGTTACATACCATTCTCCCGAGGTTTCTTTTACAAATTCAAACCTTGTCAGTGTTTCCTTCGGTCAGTCAAATCAGGTAACTCCCATGCAGGTTGCCACGGCTGTCAGTGCAGTTGGTAACGGCGGCTATCTTATGAAGCCTTATATAGTAAAAAAGACGGTTGATGATTCGGGCAATACCATTAAAGAAACTCAGCCTCTTGTTAAAAGACAGGTTATATCAGGTACCACGGCAAGTACGGTTTCTTCCTATATGGAAGAGGTCGTAAAAAGAGGCACGGGTGCCAATGCCTATGTAGCAGGCTATCACGTTGCCGGAAAAACCGGAACCAGTGAAAAAACAGGTGTTGAAGATATAAAATATATTGCCTCATTTGCAGGCTTTGCTCCTTGTGATGATCCTGAAATTACGGTTGTTATTGTAATTGACGCTCCTTCAGGTGCTGCTTATTCGGGCGGTGATATTGCCGCTCCCGTTGCAGGCGAGGTCTTTGAAAAGGTGCTTCCGTATCTCGGAGTCGAACCTGATTACAGCGAATCCGAGCTTGCTAATCTGTCTCAGCCTGCGCCTTATCTTGAGGGCAAGAGCGTGAGCGAGGCAAAGGGTGTACTTTCGGGTACAGATTATACTGTCAGAATCATCGGAAACGGTGATACTGTTATTTCTCAGTCTCCCGAAGGCGGCAGAACAACTCCCGCCAACGGTGTTATAGTGCTTTATACCGAAGAGGGTGCTCCGTCCGAAACCTCACAGGTGCCTGATTTTACGGGACTTACGGTTTCACAGGCAAATCAGCTTGCGGTAAACAGAGGCTTTAATATCAGAATTTCGGGAAGCTCCTTCTCAAGCAGTTCTGTTGTTGCTTATAAGCAGGAGTATGAACAGGGTACCGAGCTTGAATCGGGCAGTATTATTACTGTATATTTCAGAACAAGCGGTATTTCGGACTGATAATTCGGATGTGTAAAAAAGAGGAAGAATAATGGCTCATTAATATTTCGGAGGTATTATTTTGAATCTTGGTACACTTTTGGGATGTCTCGGCATCAGCTGTGAAAATCCTTCTCAGGAGATCACATCTGTTACACGGGACAGGAAAAATGTAAAAGAAGGCAGCCTTTTTGTGGCTGTTAAAGGAAAAAACTCAGACGGTAACGACTATATTGACGAAGCTTTTTCGGCAGGTGCAAAAGCAGTTGTTACCGATTCGGAAAGAAAGGGCAGCGGTATTATCAATGTTTCGGATGCGTGCCGTGCCTATTCTTTCCTCTCAAGTGCCTTTTTCGGAAATCCTCAGGATAAGCTGAAGATTATCGGAATTACAGGCACAAACGGAAAAACCACCACAGCACAGTATCTGGCGCATATTCTGGGCAAGGCAGGTAAAAAGTGCGCTGTGATAGGCACTCTCGGAAGCTTCTTCGGAGATTATCACAGTAAGACAGGCTATACCACACCGCCTGCAGAGATTCTTTTCAGAGAGCTTTCGTGCTTCGTATCGCTCGGTGCGGAATATGTGATTCTTGAGGTTTCTTCTCAGGCATTGGTGCAATGCAGAGTTGACCCTATAGTTTTTCATGTCGGTGTTTTTACCAATATCGGAAGGGATCATCTTGATTATCACCTGAATATGGAGGAGTATCTCAAAGCGAAGCTGAGGCTCAGAGCTCTTTGCAGAAAAACGGTTGTGAATGCCGACAGCCTTTTTGCAAAAGCCTTTGACTGGCAGGAGGATAAAAACAGCCTCACTTTTTCCGTAAACGACAGCTATGCGGATATATGTGCAAAAAATGTGAGATATTACGGTGATTATATTTCTTTTCTTATTCTGAATTCATCTTCTCTTATCAGAGTGAAGGTGAGGGGAATGAGTGAAATGACACTGTATAACTCTCTTGCTGCGACATCTGCTGCAATTGCCTGCGGTATAAATGCCGAAATTCTTCCGTCTGCTTTGGAAACGCTTCCCGAGGTGAAGGGCCGTATGGAAAAGCTTTCAGACGGGGACAAGGATGTTTATATAGATTTTGCGCACACACCCGAGGCACTTTATTCTGTTTTGTCCGCTTTGAAAAAGGTGTGTGTGAATAAGCTCTGGTGTGTCTTCGGCTGCGGAGGGGAACGAGACCGCGGAAAACGCAGCGAAATGGGAAAAATTGCTTCATCTGTTGCCGATTATGTGGTTATTACCTCGGATAATCCGAGAGGTGAATCTGCTCAGAGTATTGCGGACGATATAATTAAAGGTATATATAATAATAACAATATATATACGCAGCTTGACAGATACAGGGCGATAGAATATGCTCTGAGAGAATCTGTTAGCGGAGATATTGTTCTTATAGCGGGAAAAGGTCACGAGGAGTATCAGATTACCGCAGGAGAAAAAAAGTATTTCAGTGATGAAATAGCCGTGAAAAATATACTCGGTGTTTAACTTTTGTGTTTGTGAAAGGACAGATAGTAATGGAATTATGGCTTTCTTTGATTTTAAGTGTGATTATAGGCTTCGGCGTAGCCTTCGGACTCGGCTTCGGTGTAGTACCCTGGCTTCATAAGCTGAAGTTCGGTCAGACGATACTTGATATCGGACCCAGCTGGCACAAGAAAAAGCAGGGAACACCCACTATGGGCGGTATTCTTATTATTGCAGGATTTTTTGCAAGCGTTGCCGTTGTTCTTATTACTGATAAGCTTCTCGGCGGAAATCTTCTTATGAATAATGCCTCACGTGCTGAAAATGTTGTATATATAAAGGTATTCAGCGGAATACTTATGGCAACGGCATTTTCTTTCATAGGCTTTATTGACGACTATATCAAGGTTGTAAAAAAGAGAAATCTCGGTCTTACTGAGTTTCAGAAGACAATTCTTCAGGTTCTTGTTATTGCAGTTTATCTGTTTACATTAAATACCTGCGGAGTGAATTATACATTTATTCCCTATCTCGGAATCTGGGAGAATAATATTATTTTCTGGGTTCTCGGCTTTATTGCAATCTACGGTACTGTAAATGCAGCAAACTTTACAGACGGCGTTGACGGACTTTGCTCTTCCGTAACAGCAGTTATGTGTATAGGCTTCTCTGTTTGCTCGGTGATTATGAGCTTTTCGGGAATGACGGTCATATGTGCAGCGCTTTTCGGTGCACTTCTCGGCTTCCTTATGTGGAACTGGAATCCCTCAAAGGTTATTATGGGTGATATGGGTTCCTTCTTCCTCGGCGGTCTTGTCGTTTCATTTGCTTATAATCTTGATTCTCCCTGGCTTATTGTTCTTATCGGTGCTATATATGTTATGGAATTCGGCTCTGATCTTATTCAGATAGCTTATGTTAAAACACACAACGGTAAGAGACTGTTTAAAATGGCGCCGATTCACCATCATTATGAAATGAGCGGCTGGAGCGAAAAGAAAATCTGTAAAGTATTTATGCTTGTCAGTGCTGTCGGCTCTGCTGCAGCCATTGCTCTTACATGGTTCGGCAGACTGCAGTAAAGAAAATAGCTTTACACTTATAAAAATCTGAAAGGAAAAGCGGCCGCAATAATGCCGGCTGCAGGTTATTAGTATGCAGAACGGTGCAACCGTAAGCCGCAGCGGCGGTG
This sequence comes from Acutalibacteraceae bacterium, assembly GCA_045536195.1. Classification (GTDB taxonomy): domain Bacteria; phylum Bacillota; class Clostridia; order Oscillospirales; family Acutalibacteraceae; genus RUG806. The sequence continues at coordinate 41,100 of JAZSNB010000039.1, read as the reverse complement.
CGGCAAAAAAACAATCCCGCGGCGGACTCATCTCGTATTTATATTATTATGTGAAGGACAAAGGCGGACTCTGGGCTAAAGGCTCATTTGACTTAAAGCTCTTTATATTTATCACAATTGCCGTTGTGTTCGGACTTGTTATGCTTTATTCCGCAAGCTATCCCGACGGATCGGTCAAGGAAGATGATCCGGCACACTATCTGAAAAAACAGCTTTTCGGTGTGGTAGTCGGCTTTGTTGCAATGATAGTCATTTCAAAAATGAACTATAAGATTTTTATGGAGATTGGTGCATATGTCGGCTCATTCGTTTCCTTTGTGCTGCTTGTTGCCGTTCTTGTTATGGGTGAGAATGAAGACGGCAGCAGCATCAAGCGATGGCTTCGTATCGGTCCGATTGAATTTCAGCCCTCTGACATTGCGAAGCTGACGCTGATACTGACACTTGCCTTTATGCTTCATAAATATAATTATTTGGTTATAAGCAAAAAGCCTCTTTCCTTCGGTCTTGCAAAAAGCATAAATTCAAAGGTCGGAAAGCCTGTTATTAATGAATCTGCAATAATCGTTGTTGCCTGTGCTTTTGTTATACTTGCTTATGTCGGTCTTGTTCTTGTCGGTTCCCATCTTTCCGGTGCCATAATTATGCTCGGCATCTCTGTTTGTGTTCTTTATGTGGGTGAAGTGAGAATGAGCTGGTTCGGAGTGGGAATACTCTGTGCTATACTTGCTTTTGCACTGGCATATTTTACGGGAATCATAAAGCCCTATCAGATTCAGCGTATTGTTTCCTTTATAGGAGATAATGAAGATCCTCTCGGTGCAGACTGGCAGACAAATCAGGCACTGTATGCCATAGGCTCAGGCGGTATTTTCGGCAAAGGCCTCGGACAGTCCATTCAGAAGTATGACTATGTTCCCGAGCCTCAGAACGATATGATATTCTCCATCCTTGTTGAAGAGCTCGGTTTTCTCGGCGGCTTTCTTGTGATTCTGCTTTTTGCCCTCATTGTATGGAGAGGCACAGTTATCGGAATCAACTGCCCCACAAGATACGGCGCACTTGTAGCCTTCGGAATTACATTCAAACTTGCTATGCAGGTTGCTCTTAATATCGGTGTTGCCACCGACTTTATTCCCAATACGGGTATCACACTTCCGTTTTTCAGCTACGGCAGAACGGCTCTGATCGTTAATATGGTTGAAATAGGAATTCTTCTCAGTGTTTCGAGAAGCTCCAGAATACGGAAAGTCTGACATATAAAAAGGTGAGTTTTATGAGAATAATGTTTGCTGCAGGCGGAACGGGCGGACATATTAACCCCGCACTTTCCGTAGCACAGGAAATAAGAAGCAGATATCCTGATGCCGAAATTCTTTTTGTAGGTACAAAGGATAAGATGGAAGCCACACTTGTTCCGAGAGCCGGCTTTGATTTTGCAACAATTGACATCAGCGGTTTTCAGCGTTCATTTGCTCCCTCTGATATTATCTACAACCTTAAAACACTTAAAAAGCTCCTGTTTGTTACGGGGCAGTGTAAAAAAATTATTGAAGACTTTTCTCCCGATGTTGCTGTAGGCTTCGGCGGATATGTAAGCGGACCTGCAATAAGAACTGCCCATAAATGCGGTGTCAAAACTGCAATTCATGAGCAGAATGCATTTCCGGGAAAAACAAATATTGCTCTTTCAAAATATGCCGATGCGGTTATGCTTACGGCAGGAGAGGCAGAAAAGTATCTTAAATGTGAAAAAGCACCGGTTATCACGGGACTTCCCGTCAGGGAAGAAATTCTTACCGCAGATAAAAAATCCGCACGTGAGAAGCTTGGAATTCCCGAAGAAAAAACCGTTATTCTTTCAACAGGCGGAAGTCTCGGTGCTCAGGCAATCAATGAAGTGATGCTTGATGTTATGAAAGAGTTTTACAATAAAGACATTGTTTTTGTACACGGCTACGGACAGAACGGAACATGGTTCCCCGGAAAGCTTAATGAAAACGGTATAGACATTGAAAAAAATGATAATCTCATAGTCAACGAATATATCTATGATATGGCAACATATATGGCTGCAGCTGATCTTGTTATAAGCAGGGCAGGTGCAAGCTCTCTTGCGGAAATTCAGGCACTGGGCAAGGCTTCGTATCTTATTCCTTATCCCTATGCCTCAGAAAATCATCAGTATCATAATGCCCTCGCACTTGTGAACCGTGATGCAGCTATGGTATGCGAACAGAAAAACCTTAAGGCATCTGAGGTAATTGAAATTATCAGGGATATTTCAGAAAACCGTGATAAATACATAGCTATGGGTAAAAATGCCCGCAGTATGGCAAAGTGTGATGCAAAAAGCCGTATCTGTGATATTGTACTGTCACTTATAAAATAATTCCTGAAGCAGTAATATTTTATCTTTCGTGCTCATAAAATATTCTCCCTTGTAACACGGACAAAAATCCTTTCATAGAATAAAGCGTAAGTTTTTCTCGGAAAGGGTGTAAATATGAGCGAGTTTATTATTGAAGGCGGAAGAAGGCTCAGCGGAGAGTGCGGTGTACAGGGTTCAAAGAACAGTGCATTGCCCATTCTTGCCGCATCGCTTCTTTGTGAAGGAGAATGTGTTGTCAATAACTGCCCGAGAATACTTGATGTTGATGCAACGTCAAAGATTCTCAGACATCTGGGCTGTAAGGTAACACGTCAGGACAGGGCAGTAAGAGTAGATTCCTCATCTGCCGCAGGTTATGAAATCCCCGAGCCCCTTATGCGTGAAATGCGCTCTTCGGTAATATTCCTCGGCGCGATTCTTGCAAGAAACGGCAGAGTGAGAATATCCACACCGGGCGGCTGTGAGATAGGTCTCAGACCTATTGACCTGCATCTTGATGCGATGAAAAAGCTGGGAGCTCAGGTCAGTGAAGAATTCGGGCATATTGAATGTGTGAGTGAAGGCAGGCTGAAGGGTGCAAATATTTCCCTTTCTTTTCCCAGTGTAGGTGCAACGGAAAATATAATTATTGCAGCAAGCACGGCTGAGGGCACTACTACAATTATCAACGCGGCAAGAGAGCCTGAAATAAGCGACCTTGCAGATTTTCTTAACAGCTGCGGAGCAAGAATATCGGGTGCAGGCGAGGGAACCGTTACAATAGAGGGCGTAAAAAAGCTTTCAGGTACCTTCCACAGTGTTATTCCCGACAGAATTGCGGCAGCAACTTATCTGGCAGCTGTGGCTGCAACAGGCGGAAAACTAAAACTGAATAATATTATTCCGGCACACTTAGGACCTATGATAGATCTTTTTGAAGAGACCGGCTGCAGAGTCAGCACCGATTGCAGAAGTGTGACTCTTGAATCCACAGGCGAGCTTAAGAGTGTGCGTATGATAAGAACAATGCCTTATCCCGGCTTTCCTACGGATATTCAGGCACCGGTTGCGGCAATGCTTACAAGAGCGCGCGGAACCAGTGTGATGATAGAAACAATTTTTGAAAACAGATTCAAGTATATAGGTGAGCTTGTCCGCTTCGGTGCAAAAATAAGTGTTGACGGCAGAATGGCAGTGATAGAGGGTGTGCCGTCTCTTCACGGTGCCAATGTCAACACAACGGACCTGAGAGGCGGTGCTGCTCTGATGCTTGCAGGCCTTACTGCGGCCGGCACTACCGTAATAAGCGACATAAAGCACATAGAACGGGGATATGAAAGTCCCGAAAAGGTAATAGAGGGACTTTCGGGCATAATAAAAAGGATTGATAATGATGGACAGGAAAAATCAGACTGAACACGATATTCTTAATATGGGCAACAGCCGTTTTTCCGGTGAGGAAAGAGCAAGAATGGCAGAAGAGGGTGCCCGTGCCGCAAAAGGCAGACAAAGACCTGACACTTCCCGAGGACCGTCAGCAAAAAACGGCGGCAGACAAAGGGGAAAAAATACATCTGATAACAGGACGGCACCTCAGAAAAAGGCTGAGGGAAGCCGTAATGATAAAGTAAGATCAAGCACAAGGCAGAGGAAAAAAGAGAAAAAAAGACAGAATAATCTTCTCGTCGCTCTGCTTTTTGTTGCAGCTGCAGCAGCAATATGTATAGCTCTGGTTTTTGTGCTTAAAATCAATACGATTGAAATAGTAAACGGGTCGGATATGTATTCAGATTCCCAGATAGCATCTCAGTCGGGTATAGAAGCAGGCGACAGTATGCTTCTTATCAATCCTGCTGCGGCAGGACAGACGATACAGACCGCACTGCCGTATATAGAAACCGCAGCAGTAGAAAGAGTATGGCCGGATAAAGTTGTTATTACCGTAGAGTATGCCGTGACCTCTCTTGTTATCAATACCGGCACGGGATATATTCTTCTTAATGACAGCTGCAAGGTGCTTGACGACAATTCCCCCGTATTTACAGAAATGGCAGCTGAGGTGAAGGGTGTTGAGGTGCTTTCCTCTCAGCCCGGTACTCAGATATCCTTCGGCGGTGATATTGACACCGGCTCTTTTGCTGCTCTCGTGACATCGGTTAAGGATAGCGGAATAGAAAACGTTACCTGCTATGATCTGTCTAAAATTACCGACGTTGTGCTTATGATAGACAGACGTATTGAGGTAAAGCTCGGCACACTTGCCTCGTCAGTTGAAAAGCTGGGCTTCTGCCGGGAGGTTATTGAAAGAACAATTGCAGAGGATGCAAAGCATGCCATAGTGATTGACTTTACCTCCGACGGTACGGCATATGCCCGGGTAAAGAATGATAATCACGTGAATTATGAGGAGATAACCACGACACCTGAGGAAGAGACCTCCGGGGAGGAGCCGGCTGATTCTCAGGAGGAAACAACAGCCTCCTTCAGCGTTGGGTAATCCGTTTTATTATAAAAATTGCATAAAAAACGGTATGCAGGTCAGTCTTCAGATATATCGTGTAACAATTTGTAATATTTTTTTATTTTTTTCCTTGAATTTTAAGAATAAGTATGTTAGTATAAAAAAAGATTATTGTTTAAATTATATTGGAGGATATAAAGTATGGGATTTGAAATGTCAAATGAGTACGATCTTGTTACTCAGATTAAGGTCGTAGGCGTTGGCGGCGGCGGCGGAAATGCCGTAAACCGCATGGTTGAATCAAATGTTCAGGGCGTTGAATTCATCGCCGTTAATACAGATAAACAGGTGCTTATCAGCTCCAAGGCAACAACCAAGATCCAGATCGGTGAAAAGGTTACTTCCGGTCAGGGTGCAGGCTCCAAACCCGAAATAGGTAAGAAGGCTGCCGAAGAGAGCATGGAAGCTATTAATGAAGTGCTTGCAGGTACAGATATGGTATTCATCACTGCAGGTTTGGGCGGCGGCACAGGCACAGGTGCAGCTCCCGTTATTGCCCAGCTTGCAAAGGATAAGGGCATTCTTACCGTAGGTATCGTTACAAAGCCTTTCGAGTTTGAAGGACGCCGCCGTATGCAGCAGGCAGAAGCAGGTATTGCAGAGCTTGCTCAGCATGTAGACAGCCTTATTGTTATTCCCAATGAAAGACTTAAGCTCGTTTCTGATCAGAAAATTACATTCCTTAACGCTTTCTCAATTGCTGATGATGTGCTTCGTCAGGGTGTCAAGAGCATTGCCGAGCTTATCAAGATCCCCGGAATTATCAACCTCGACTTCGCAGACGTAACATCTGTTATGAAGGATGCAGGCCATGCTCATATGGGTGTCGGCAGAGGCAGCGGCAAGGACAAGGCAGAAACAGCAGCAAATGCAGCTATTTCCAGTCCTCTTCTCGAAACAACCATCCAGGGTGCAAAGGGCGTTATCATTCTTATCTCCGCTTCAACAGATATCACTCTTGACGATGTTGATGTTGCAGCTACAATTGTTAAGGATGCAGCAGATATTGATGCTAATATTATCTTCGGTGTTTCCACCGATCCTTCTCTTGACGATGAAATGGTTGTTACTGTTATTGCCACAGGCTTTGGTAAGGACGGCAATAATATTAATCCCATGCCCGTTCAGGAAAAGAAGTCTGTAGAGCCTGAAATCAGCGAAAAAGCTCAGTTTGAGCCTGAAAATGACAAGGGCGTTGATGACGAAAGCATTATGGATATTTTCAATATCTTCAAGAACAAGAACTGATAAGCCTCCCTTGAAAACAGAATTTGTTCATTAAACTTAAAGGGGTGTCCTTCAGACGCCCCGATTTTTTGATTTTTATGAAAACTGAAAATATTGTATTTGACATCGGAAATGTTCTGATGAAATATGATCCCTTTGCAATGCTTGAGAAATTTTCTCTTACGGCAGAGGAAAAGCAGCTGTTTATTGAAAGAATTTTCAAGTCTCCCTTGTGGCTTGATGCAGACAGAGGCTGTGGCTACAGGGATGTGCTTTTCTATGAAGAGGTGCAAAAGTTTCCCGGAAATCTCAGACAGGTGTTTTATGCACTTTGTGCAAAGTATGATTTTGAGAGCGGGAATATGCCTGTGAATGAAGGGATTGAAGAGCTACTCAGAGAGCTGAAGGATAAGGGATATAAGCTTTATATCATCAGCAATATGGGGCTGAATTTTCACGTTTTTTCTATAAAAATGCCCTTGTTCTCATATTTTGACGGTACGGTTGTGTCCTGTGATTATTCCGTGATAAAGCCCGAAAGAAAAATTTTTGATATATTTTTTGATAAATTCTCTCTTGAGCCTGCTTCCTGTATTTTTATTGATGATACAGCTGTTAATGTTGAAGCAAGCGAAAAAGCCGGGATGCCTGCAATCTGCTATAATGCACTTAAGCAGAATGTATGTGAGCTCAGAGAACTTCTGGCTGAAAGAGGAGTACAAATTGAAATTGACCCGGACTGATACCGGGTAACGGATAAAAAATACCGGTTTTTCCGGTGCCTGAAAGGAAATTATTTATGGCAGACAATAAGAAAATGGTTGATGCTATCACATCAATGGAAGAAGATTTCGGTAAATGGTATACCGACGTTGTAAAAAAAGCCGACCTTGTTGACTATTCAAGCGTAAAAGGCTGTATGATCATCCGTCCCTACGGCTATGCTATATGGGAGCTTCTTCAGAAGCAGATGGATGAAAGATTCAAGGAAACAGGACATGAAAATATTTATATGCCCCTGTTCATTCCCGAATCTCTTCTTCAGAAGGAAAAGGATCACGTTGAAGGCTTTGCACCTGAGGTTGCATGGGTAACTCACGGCGGAAGTGAGCCTCTTCAGGAGCGTCTTTGCGTAAGACCTACATCAGAAACGCTTTTCTGTGAGCATTATGCAAATGTTGTTCAGTCTTACCGCGATCTTCCCAAGCTTTATAATCAGTGGTGCAATGTTGTAAGATGGGAAAAGACCACACGTCCCTTCCTTCGTTCAAGAGAATTTCTCTGGCAGGAGGGCCACACCGTTCACGCAACTGCCGAGGAGGCTATTGAAGAAACAGAGCGTATGCTTAATCTCTATGCTGATTTCTGCAAGGATGTTCTCAATATGCCTGTTATCAAGGGCAGAAAGACTGAGAGTGATAAGTTTGCAGGTGCTGAGGCTACATATGCTATTGAAGCACTTATGCACGATGGTAAGGCACTTCAGGCAGGTACGTCTCACTACTTCGGTGACGGCTTTGCAAGAGCCTTCAATATGACTTATACAGATAAAGAAAATAAGCAGCAGTATGTGCATCAGACCTCATGGGGCACTACAACAAGACTTATCGGTGCTGTTATTATGTCCCACGGTGATAATAACGGACTTGTGCTTCCTCCCAAGGTTGCTCCCGTTCAGGTTGTAATTATTCCCATTGCCGCACATAAGCCCGGCGTTAAGGAAAAGGCGGAGGAATTAAGACAGAGACTTGCTTCTGCTTACAGGGTCAAATGTGATAATTCCGATAATTCTGCAGGCTGGAAGTTCAGTGAATATGAAATGAAGGGCGTGCCTCTCCGTCTTGAAATCGGTCCTAAGGACATTGAAAACAATCAGTGTGTTCTTGTGCGCCGCGATAACAGACAGAAATATTTTGTTTCTCTTGATAATCTTGAAGATGAAATTGCAAGGCTTCTTCAGGAGCTCGGCGATGCTCTTTATGAAAAGGCTCTCAGTAATATTGAAAAGAAGACCTACAGATGCACATCAATTGATGAAATCAAGGATGCACTTGCAGCTAACGGCGACGGCTTTGTAAAGGCTATGTGGTGCGGCAGCGAGGAGTGCGAAGATAAGGTCAAGGAGCTTACCGGTGTAGGCTCAAGATGTATCCCCTTTGAACAGGAAAACCTTTCCGATACCTGTGTTTGCTGCGGTAAAAAGGCTGTGAATATGGTAGTGTGGGGCAATGCATATTAATTTTTGAAATCCTGTTTTAATAACTGCAAATACAGAAAGAAGCCTTCGGTTTTTCCGTCGGCTTCTTTCTGCTTTTTGTAGTTTTTTTGTTGAAAAAAGAATAAGGGCAACGCTTTGAAGCGTTGCCCCGGATAATTTCAGATGTTTGCCTTATTTGAGAGTTTCAAGACCGACAGATGCACGAAGAATAAGTCTTGCGTCAGCAGCTGTTACATTGGGTTTACCGTCAACATCGGCTGCCTTTGTCTGAGCATCTGTGAATGTTTCAAGATTAACAGACTTTCTGAGAGCAAGTCTTGCGTCAGCAGCTGTAATCTTTCCGTCAGCGTCTACGTCACCTGCTTTTACAGCAGAGGGAAGCTCATAGCTTTCTTCGAAGAGACCTGTGAGAATACCGTCAACAAGCTTGATAACAGCAGCATTTACCTTTTCGTTGAAGATGGAAGCTGTTTCATTTTCTGCAAGGATAGCAACGGAAGCTTCAATATCAAAGTTGAGAAGGTTGCCGAGAAGCTTATCCATAAGCATTGTTTCAATGTCAAACTTGAACAAATCATTGCCGCAGCCGGAAATGAAGGAAAGATCAATGAGAGAATCAAGGATAACGTTGAGCTTGTAGAAGCCGCCTTCGCCGTCGAGCTTGCCTCTTTCTGTTGAAAGCTTGTCAGCTGATGCGGGAAGTCCGTCTACAAAGTTGAGAGCCCAGTCTACGATATCGTCAAGATATTCTTCAGCTGTCCACTTGTCTGCGCCTGCGGGAAGAACATAATGAGTTGTTCCCTTGTTGTAATCAAGTGCCTTTGCAGCTGTTTCCATACCGATTTCAAAGATGATTTCAAGACATGCATCGTCGGAAAGCTTTGCAACATCCTTTGCCTTTGCAACAGCAGCGATATCCATGGGAACCCATTCTTTGTTTGTTACTGCATACTTGGCAGCAAGAACGCCGAGCTGTTCAAGAGTCTTAGCGGAATCAAGCTCCTTCATGTCAACATTCTTGAACCAACCCTTGAAGAAGAGCTTGAGAACTGCAACAGCCATTTCTTCAGCGGACATGTTCTTTACCTTGTCAGCTGTGAAGCCGGAAAGGTCAACACCGAGATCCTTAACGTCCTTGATAAGAGGAAGAATATAACGGAATGTTTTTGTGAGATTTTCGTTGATGTTGGAATTGTCGCCTTCCTTAAGACCGATCTTCTTGAATTCGTCGGGCTTGATGATAACCTTAAGAAGAGCAATAACTGCGTTGTTGAGCTGACCTACCATATTGCCCTTGCCTGCACCGAGAATGCCGTCAAATGTATCAGCCTTGAATTCGTAATCAAGATTAATAACCTGCTTAACCTTACCTGTTGTGTCCTTTTCAGCAAGATCCTTGAGAAGGTTCTTTGCATCATTGTTGAGAAGGTCAAGGAGAAGGTTTGCATAGATGTCGCCTGCATATGTTTCAAGAAGTCCGTAAATTGTGAGATTCATAACATCGGAAGCTTCTTTCTGAGCAACAGTTTCTGCACCTGTGAGAAGCTGAAGGAAAGCAACAGCTACAAGTTCGTCAGCTGTGTAGCTCTTGTATGCTTCATAATCAAGGGAAAGAGCCTCACAGAGCATTTCCTTGATAGCAGCGGGGGATATTACCTTTTTGATTTCGGCATTGATATCAAAGAAGGACTTTACGATATCATTAAGTGCACCGAGATTGAGTTCGCCCTTGAGAGCCTTTTTGAAGAGCTGAGGATTATCAGCAAGGAACTGTAAAAGAGCGTGGATAACACCGAGGTTGCCGCTCTTCTTTACGGAAACATTCTTAAGAGCATCCTCTTTAAGATTTGAGATGTCACCGAAAAGATTTGTGTTTGCTAAAGAATACAGGGAGCTTACAACACCGTCTACAGATTTAAGGTTGATGCTGATTCTGCCGAAAGAAACAACCTTTATAGTATCAAGGATTTCCTGAGGAAGATCCTTTGTCCATTCGGGGAGGTTTGCATTGAGCCAGTCGATGAGGATCTTTGCGAGTGCTTCATCATCTGCTGTCATAAGATCGGTGTTGCCGATCTTTGCCTGAAGAGATTCATCTTCAACAAACATGAATACAAGACGAAGAACAGTGCCTGTTACTTCTTCTTTTCTGTTATTGATGTTTGTGAGAAGCCATTCTATAAGGCTGCCGAGTGAATCGGGCTGAATGAGCTTTTCAACTGTGTCTGTCTTCGCATCAATAGCGTTTGCGGATGCAATAACCGTAACTGATGAGAAAGCAAGCATCATTGCAAGAACAAGAGCAATGATTTTCTTTGTGTGTTTCATTAAAAAACATCCTTTCTTTGTGATTATAACCGTGCCGCAGAAATTTACGGCGATTATGTCTATATTTTAAATTATGTTCAGTTAAATGTCAACACTCTAATGATTGTAGAAATTAACAATAATTAGTTAATTATTTTGTTATAATTATGCCGATTAAGAATTTGTTTGATTTGATTTCTTATATATCTTGCACAAAACGTCGGGGAAATTTTGTTATACTTGCAAAGCATGGCAATATTTGAAGAAACTGCAGATATATTTAATGATTTGTTTATGAAAAATTGTCAAAAATGCAGAAAAGTAAAAAATAAACAAGAAACTCATTCTTTTTTCTTGATTTTATCTGTTTTGTGCTGTATACTGTCATTGGCTTGAATAATTTTCGGTTTTCAGGAGGGGCATTTATGAAGCTGCTTGAAGAAAAAATACTTACTGCAGGAAGTGTGTATCCGGGCAATATCCTTAAGGTAGACAGCTTTCTTAACCATCAGCTTGATGTTCAGCTTCTCAGCAGCTTAGGTGAAGAGTTTCACCGCCTTTTTTCTGAAAAAAACATTACTAAGATCCTTACCGTAGAAGCATCGGGTATTGCAATAGCTTGCTTTGCAGCTTTGCATTTTGATGTCCCTGTGGTTTTTGCCAAAAAGGGGCACCATAAAAATATCGGAAATGATTGCTATACGGCAGAGGTCTTTTCATTTACTAAGGGAACAAGCTATACTATTTTTGTTTCCAGAAAATATCTTTCTCCCTCAGACCGTGTTCTGGTTATTGATGATTTTCTTGCTAACGGACAGGCTGCTCTCGGGCTCAAAAAGATCGTTGAGGATGCGGGTGCTACTCTTGAAGGTGTCGGCATTGCAATTGAAAAAGGCTTCCAGGAGGGCGGAAAGAAGCTGCGTGAAGCAGGAATTAATGTCAAGTCTTTAGCAATCATCGATTCTATGACTGATACAAGTATCAGTTTCAGAAATGATGATTGATATAAGAATATAAAAAAATTGGAGGAACCCAAAGTGAAAAAAGTATTCAAAGTACTTGCTCTCGTTCTTGCTCTTTCTATGGTAGTTGCTTTCGCAGCATGCGGCGGCACAACTGAAGAAACAACAGGTGCAAGCGAGGAAACAACAGCTGCAGAAGGCGCTCTTGCCGATGTTAAGATGGGTCTTATCTGTCTTCATGACGAAAACTCAACTTACGATGCAAACTTTATCCAGGCAGCAAAGGCTGCTCAGGACGAACTCGGTTTTGAACTTGTTATCAAAACCAACATCCCCGAGGATGATTCCTGTGCACAGGCTGCAGAAGAACTTGCAGAAGACGGTTGCGATGTTATCTTTGCAAACAGCTTCGGCCATGAATCTTATGTTATGACTGTAGCAGAAGATTATCCCGACGTTGAATTCTGCCATGCAACAGGCACAAACGCAAAGACAGCAGGTATTGCTAACTTCCACAATGCTTTTGCATCTATCTACGAAGGCAGATATCTTGCAGGTATTGCTGCAGGTATGAAGATCAACGAAATGATCGAAGCAGGCGACATCACAGCTGAAGAAGCTAAGATGGGTTATGTAGGTGCTTTCCCCTACGCTGAAGTTATTTCAGGTTACACATCCTTCTATCTCGGTGCAAAGAGCGTTTGCCCCACTGTTACAATGAGCGTTAAGTACACAAACTCATGGTTTGATATTGCTCTTGAAAAGGAAGCTGCTCTTGCTCTTATCGCTGACGGCTGCATCCTTGTAAGCCAGCATGCTGACTCTGAAGGTGCTCCCAAGGCTTGTGAAGAAAAGGGTGTTCCCAATGTTGCTTACAATATCAGCACAATCAATCTCGGACCCACAACAGCTCTTATTTCTTCCAAGATTGACTGGACTCCTTACTTCAAGCTTATCGTTGAAGCAGTAGCTAATGATACAGCTATTCCTGCTGACTGGTGCGGTACTCTTTCTACAGGCTCCGTTGTTCTTACCGAGCTTAATGCTGATGTAGCTGCAGAAGGCACACAGGAAGCTATTGATAAGGCACTTGCTTCTCTTAAGGACGGCTCTCTCAAGGTATTTGACACTGCTACATTCACAGTAGACGGTGCAGAGCTTACATCTTACCTTGCTGACGTTATTCCTGACGAAGCATTTGAAAAGGATACTGAAGTTATTGCAGACGGTGCTTTCAACGAATCAGATGTTGAAGGTATGAGAAGTGCTCCTTACTTCGATATCATCATCGACGGTATCACAGCCTGATTATATCAGCCTGATTATAAAGTCTTTTCCGGGCGGAGCAAGTTCTGCTCCGCCCGTGAGGTTTTTTTCAGTAGTATTTAGTCCTTACGGATGTCTGTAAAAAAAGTATTTTTGCTGCTATCCGTAAAGATTAAATGAAGGAGGATATCAATGGAAAATACAAGCACGGACAGAAAAGAAAAAACTGATGTGCCTGCAATTGAGCTTGTGGGTATAACCAAGCGTTTCGGCTCTGTCGTGGCAAACAAAAATGTTTGTCTCACCGTGAATAAAGGTGAAATCCTTTCTATTCTCGGTGAAAACGGCAGCGGAAAAACAACGCTTATGAATATGATTTCCGGTATTTATTTCCCTGATGAGGGGCAGATTTTTATTAACGGTGAGGAGGTAACCATTGCTTCACCGAAGGATGCTTTTAAGTACAAGATCGGAATGATACATCAGCATTTTAAGCTGGTTGATGTTTTTTCGGCTGCTGAGAATATTGTTCTGGGCCTTGAAGGACAGGGAAGATATGATATCAGAAAGGTAACTGAAGATATTCAGAAGACCTGTGACAAGTTCGGTTTTTCCGTTGACCTCAATAAAAAGGTTCACGAAATGTCTGTTTCGGAAAAGCAGACTGTTGAGATTGTAAAAGTGCTTTACAGAGGCGCTGATATTCTTATTCTGGATGAGCCTACGGCTGTTCTCACCCCTCAGGAGATAAAGAAGCTTTTTGCTGTTCTTAAGAATATGAAGGAGCATGGAAAATCCATTGTTATCATCACTCATAAGCTTAATGAGGTGCTTGAGGTTTCCGACAGTGTCTCGGTTCTTCGTAAGGGTGAATATATAGGAACTGTAAGAACTGCCGAGGCAGATGTTTCTTCTCTTACTCAGATGATGGTAGGTAAGAAGGTAGAGCTCAATATCGAAAGAAGCAAGTCTGAAAACTGCACGGACCGTCTTGTTGTAGAAAATCTTAACTGCCGCAACCGTGAGGGGCAATTCGTTATCAAGGATGTAACGTTTACTGCAAAATCAGGTGAAATACTCGGTATTGCAGGTATTTCCGGAAGCGGACAAAGAGAGCTTCTGGAAGCTATAGCAGGTCTTCAGAAGCTTGACAGCGGTTCAATTATATATAAGGATCCCGAAACAGGCAAGGATGAGGATCTCAGAAATAAAACACCTATGCAGATAAGAAATCTCGGTGTCCGTTTGTCATTTGTTCCGGAAGACAGATTGGGAATGGGACTTGTCGGCAATATGGATATTGTTGATAACATAATGCTCAGAAGCTACAGAAAGGGTCATTCGGTATTTTTGCAGAGAAAAGAACCGAAGGATCTTGCAGAGCGTATCATCCGTGACCTTGAGGTTGTAACCCCCGGTGCAACAACTCCCGTTCGCCGTTTGTCCGGCGGAAATGTTCAGAAGGTTCTTGTAGGCAGAGAAATAGCATCTTCTCCCACGGTCCTTATGGTTGCATATCCGGTAAGAGGCCTTGATATCAATTCCTCCTACACTATATATAATCTTCTGAACGCTCAGAAAAACTCGGGCGCATCCATTATTTTTGTAGGTGAAGACCTTGACGTGCTTATTGAGCTGTGTGACCGTATTATGGTTATAAGCGGTGGAAAAATATCCGGTACGGTGGATGCAAGAAATACTACAAAGGAAGAAATAGGTCTTCTTATGACAAATTCGGGAGGTGAGAGCGATGTCTGATATGAAAAAGCATTCAGAGCCTTTGATAAGACTTTCAAAAAATGATTCACTTCCGGTCTGGAAGGCATGGACAGTGCGAATTGCGGCAGTTCTGCTTTCTCTTGCAGTTTGCTCTGTTGTTGTTATTCTTGTAACAGATATCAATCCCATTGAATTTTTTGTTGAAGTTTTTAAAGGCAGCTTCGGCTCGAAGAATAAAATGTGGAAGATGCTGCAGGAAACAGCTATTCTGCTTTGTATATCTCTTGCCGTAACTCCCGCATTCAAGATGAAATTCTGGAATATCGGTGCGGAAGGTCAGGTGCTTGTCGGAGCACTTGCGACTGCAGCGTGTATGAAATATTTCAGCGAAGGAATGACTTCAGTCACACTGATTCCCGTGATGTTTATATGCAGTGTGCTTGCCGGTATTATCTGGGGTATGATTCCCGCTGTTTTCAAGGCTTATTTTGATACTAATGAAACATTGTTTACTCTTATGATGAACTACGTCGCAATTCAGCTGGTATCATTTATGATAGCAGTATGGGTTCCTACCGGTTCACAGGTTGTGGGTGTTATCAACAGAAGTACAAAAATCGGTTGGCTTCCTGATATTTTCGGTCAGAAATATGTGATAAATGTACTTGTTGTGGCTCTTCTGACCGTTATAGTCTATATTTATCTCAAGTATTCAAAACACGGCTATGAGCTTTCTGTTGTCGGAGAAAGTGTGAACACTGCAAGATATATCGGAATTAATGTAAAAAAGGTTATAATCAGAACAATGATTGTTTCCGGTGCACTTTGCGGTATTGCAGGCTTTTTGCTTGTGGCAGGTACTGACCATTCCGTGTCGGTTGATACTGCAGGCGGAAACGGATTTACTGCAATTATGGTATCCTGGCTTGCAAAATTCAACCCCATAGTTATGATAATCACTTCATTTATTATCTCATTCCTTGATATCGGAGCAAGTCAGATTGCATCAGCCTTTAACCTCAATGAAAGTGTAGCAGAGATACTCACGGGTATAATTATATTCTTCATTATCGGCAGTGAGTTCTTCATTAATTACAAGGTTAATTTCCGTTCGGGAAGAAATAAGCAGGAGGTGGAAAAATGATTTTTGCCATAGCTCAGTTTTTTAAGCAGGCGGTCATTCAGGGTATTCCGCTTCTGTTCGGTTCAACAGGTGAAATAATTACGGAAAAATCAGGAAATCTTAACCTCGGTATTCCCGGAATTATGTATATGGGCGGTATTTCCGGTATTATAGGAGCTTTTTTCTATGAAATGTACGGCAATACCGAAAATGCATTTCTGTGTGTGCTTATCCCTCTTGTCTGTTCCTGTATAGGCTCTGTTATTATGGGGCTTATTTACAGCTTTCTTACAATTACGCTGAGAGCAAATCAGAATGTTACCGGTCTTGCAATAACTACCTTCGGTGTGGGCGTCGGAAATTTCTTCGGCGGCTCTCTGCCCAGTCTTTTCGGACAGCCCAGCGGCACAATTTCACTTATTACCACAGGTAATTATTTCAAAACCACGCTTCCTTTTGCTTCAAAGCTCGGAGCCTTCGGTGAAGCATTTTTGTCCTACGGATTTCTTGCGTATCTTGCAGTTGTTATTGCGGTAATCTGTTCTTTTGTTCTTACAAAAACAAGAGTCGGACTTAATCTCAGAGCTGTAGGTGAGTCTCCCGCAACGGCAGATGCTGCAGGTATCAGTGTTATAAAATATAAGTATATTGCTACCTGTATAGGCAGTGCTATAGCAGGTCTCGGCGGTCTGTATTTCGTTATGGACTACACAGGCGGTGCATGGACAAACGGCGGCTTCGGCGACAGAGGCTGGCTTGCCATTGCTCTTGTTATTTTCGCCGTATGGAAACCCAAGTTCGGAATTTTAGGTTCGGTTCTTTTTGGTGGTCTTTATATTCTTCCCATGCAATTCAACGGACTTTCATCCGCAGCAACGGAGCTTATAAAGATGCTTCCTTATGTCGTAACAATTCTTGTGCTTATTGTCATAAGCATCCGTAAAAAGAGAGAGAATCAGCCTCCCGCCTCGCTCGGTATCTCATATTTCAGAGAAGAAAGATAATATTAAGATAATTTTATGTTCAATAGTTTTAATTGAGCTTATAAGTATCCGGAATGCAAAGAAAGGTGTTCCGGATGCTTTTTATTATATATAAATATTGATATTTTTTTATTTTTGTGTTATTATAATTCTATCTGTTCAGTTAGGAGTAATCTGATGCAAAAGTATAAAAATGCATTAAAAACAGCGGCTTCTGTTTTGCTTATACTTACCGTGATTTTTGTATCTTCCTGCGGTGTTAATACCCTGAAGGTTCAGGATGTTTCCGTAAGGGAATATCTGTCCGGTGAAGCTCGGTACAGAAGCACCCTGAAAAGAGGTAATGTAAAGGCGGCTGATTCCGGAAGTGCAGGTCTTTATTTTGATCCTGAAAACGGCAATGTTTCTTTTTATGATAATCAGTCCGGTGATATATGGCACAGCCTTCCTTCATTTTCAAATGATTTTTCCACGCCCCTTGTTATAAAGGTTCTGCGTGATAATATAATTTATGAGCTTGATTTTGTGAATTCGCTTGATAATGATGATGCCCTGACCTATGAAAAAACAGATGACGGAATTGAAGCTGTGTATAATTTTTCCTGTGAGGATATCAAAGCTTCAATTCCTGTGGAATTTTCCCTTGACGGTGCCTTTTTCAGTGCATCTGTGGATATGAAAAAGGTAGTTCTTTCAGAAAATACCATACTGCTTTCCGTTGATTTTCTGCCCTATCTCGGTGCTGTAAGATATGATGAAAATAATTCTGACGTAAAATCCTTCGGTGACTGGTTTTTGGTGCCCGACGGACCCGGTGCCGTGATGTATACGGCTATTGAAGATGAAGCTACTCCCGCACTTACCTTTTCTTCTTATTCAAGCTTGCAGTCCGAAGGTATTATTCCCGCCGCAGTGGCTGCATATGCAATAAAGCAAAGTGATTCGCTTTTGTCGGCAGTGGTTTGCGACGGTGAAGAGCACACCCTTATAAAAGCTGTCCGCTCAAACGGTGACGATAAGAATATCAACAGAATATATCCTCAGTTTGTTGTTACCGAAACCAGTGCAGGCGAGGGTGATATCAGTGTGGGAAGCTCTTACGACGGTGTTTTTTCTGTTATGTATGAGGCTGTGAATACAGATAATCCCGATTATATAACAGCGTCTGTATCTGTCCGTCAGATGCTGATACACAAAGGTATTCTCAGAGATAAAACGGAAGGGGAGTATCCTCTTTATGTTTCTCTCACGCTCAGCACAGCCGGCAGAAAAAATACTGCGGTAACATCCTATTCACAGGCTGAAAATCTGCTTACGATTCTCAAGGGTAAAGGTGTAAATGAAATAAATCTTATACTTGAAGGTATGTTTTCGGGAGGCTACAGCCAGAAAAATGCATCAGGGGCTGCACTTCCCGGTATGCTCGGCGGCAAAAAAGAGTTTAATGAGCTCCGCAATTATGCGGTTTCTCAGAATCTGAAGGTTTTTGCCGGTATAAATCTGTTTTCATCTGCTTCAGGGGCAGATGCTGCAAAAACAATAGCTGCAGAGGATAATGTTGTTTCTTATTCCAATCCTCTGGCTCCTTATGTGGGAGACGCTTCATATGAACTGACTGTAACCGGAAACAGCCGTATTGAAAGAAATGTTTCAGGATTTATAAAAAAAGCAGAGAGATTCGGAATTAACGGTGTATGTCTTCTTGACGGTAATGTTGTAAGAGGAGATTTTGCTTCAGAAAATTCATCTGCAGCATCCACTCTTTCCGTTTATGAAAAAAGTCTTTCTGCATTATCGGTAAATTCCGGTATTATGCTTTCTTCATCTGATATGTATGCTCTCCCTTATGCTGATTATATAAAGGATATTCCGTTTTATACTGCTGTGGCTGAAACAGGATATTATTCTGCAGTACCCTTTATTCCTGCCTTGCTTCATGCATCTGTGGTTTATTCAGGTTCGGAAGCGAATCTTTCCGACACGCCCGTGTTAGAGCTTCTTAAAGCAGTAGAGTACGGTGCGGTTCCTTATTACCACTGGTGTTTTTCAACTTCATCGGATAAGTATTATGAAACGGCAATCAATGACGCAGTAGAGTTTTATCTTAAAGCAAAGGAAAACCTCGGTGATCTTTCCTCAAAGCGTATCACCGGTCATTATCTTCATTCAGATGGAGTGTATTGCACCGAATATGAAGGCGGCACTAAGGTATATGTAAATTATAATAATTTTTCCGTGGTTCTGGGTGAAGTAGCCGTGCTGCCTTACGATTATCTCAGAATCGGTTAATGTTTTATTTCCCCGAAGGTGATTTTTGATGAGTGACGGATTTGATGCATTCACACAGGGTGTGGGTTTGGGCGGTGCCCGTTCAAAATACACCATACGTGTGCTTTTGTGTTATATATTAAAAAATGTTGAAAGCTCTGTTTCCAGAACTGCATTTGCTGAAATTCTTCAGTCAACGGAGCTTGTGAATTTTTTTGAAATCAACCCTGCGCTTGACGCTTTGTGCGAAAACGGACTGGCAAATCTTATTGTGAAGGATGACGATGATTATTTTGCCATTACTCCCGACGGTATTTCGGTTGCTTCAAAGCTTGAAACAGATATACCCCTCGGCGCGAGGGAAAAGGCTCTGTCGGCAGCCTTCGCCGTTGTGGCAAGAGAGCGGCTTAAGGGCTCGGTTAATTATGAAATAGAAAAAAGCGAAAACGGCTTTTATGTAACGCTTACTGTCTCCGATTCAGGAGAGATAATGATGCAGACTAAAATTTTTGCGGCAGACTATCTGCAGGCAGAAAATGCAGGTGAAAGCTTTATGAAAAATCCCGAAAGACTTTATTCGGGAATAATAGATGCTTTGTCGCTCTGATTTCTTGTGAGGTAGCTTATGTACGAACAGATAATCAATGTAGACAGAATGGAGCAGGCAGTAAGCCTCTTCGGAAGTTTTGATGAAAATATAAAAATGATAGAAAAAGAGTATGGCGTGGATATTATAAACCGCGGCGGTACTCTTAAGGTGTGCGGAGAGGATGTTGATGTGGTAAAGGCATCAAAGGCTCTCCAGGGACTTATAATGCTTATCAACAAGGGTGAGCAGCTTAACGAGCAGAATGTCCGGTATTGTATTTCGCTTGTGAACGACGGAAATGATGATAAGCTGCCCTCAATTGCATCCGATTGTATTTGTATTACCATGGCAGGAAAGCCTGTAAAGCCGAAAACTCTCGGACAGAAAAAATATGTTGATACAATAACCAAAAATACAATAGTGTTCGGTGTCGGTCCTGCCGGTACGGGAAAAACGTATCTTGCGGTTGCCATGGCGGTAAAGGCATTCAGGGCAAAGGAAGTAAACAGAATAATTCTCACCCGTCCCGCGGTTGAAGCAGGAGAAAAGCTTGGCTTTCTTCCCGGTGATCTGCAGCAGAAGGTTGACCCTTATTTAAGACCTCTGTATGATGCCCTGTTTGATATGTTGGGTGCAGATAATTTCCAGAAGTATCAGGAAAAGGGAAATATTGAGGTTGCTCCTCTTGCATATATGCGAGGCAGAACACTTGATGACAGTTTTATTATTCTTGATGAGGCGCAGAACACAACTCCGGAGCAGATGAAAATGTTCCTTACGAGACTCGGCTTCAATTCCAAAATTGTTGTCACGGGCGATATAACACAGATCGACCTTCCCGACGGTAAAAGATCGGGTCTTAAGGAGGCTGTGAAAATACTCAAGGGCATTCCGGATATTGAGACGGTGCGTTTTTCGGAAAAGGATGTTGTACGCCACCGTCTTGTACAGGATATCATAAAAGCATATGAAAAGGTCAGCGAAAAAAAGCGCGACTAAGATATTATTTATCGATGCAAAAGACAGAAAGGGAGATTAAAATGGTAAATAAAATCAAAGTAATTATTTCAGACGATCAGAATACCGTAAAGGTGCCTTCAGGTGTAAGACTTCTTATAAGACGCTGCTGTAATGCAGTGCTTCTTATGGAGGGTTTTAACAGTTCTGCAGAAATAAGTGTACGTTTCGTTGATAATGAGCAGATAAAAGAGCTGAACACACAGTTCAGAAGTATAGAAAAGGAAACTGATGTGCTGTCCTTCCCCTTGGGAGAAAACGGGGAATATGACCGAAATCCATCAACAGGAGCTGCTCTTCTGGGTGATATTGTCATATCAATGCAGAAGGCTATGGAGCAGGCTCAGGAATACGGACATTCCCTTGACAGAGAGGTTGCTTTCCTTACAGTACATTCAATGCTTCATCTTCTCGGTTATGACCACGTAGACGGCGGTCTTGAAGCCGTGAGAATGAGAGAAAAAGAAGAAACCGTACTTACTCAGCTGGGTCTTAAGAGAAACGGCAGCTATTATCTTGATGAGGAGTAATTTATGACAGAAACAAAAACAGCATTTATTGCAATTGTAGGCTGTCCCAATGTGGGAAAATCCTCTATACTTAACAGACTCTTGGGTGAAAAAATAGCTATTGTTTCACCTAAACCCCAGACCACGAGAACAAGGATTATGGGTGTGCTTACAGATAAGGAAACTCAGCTTGTTTTTACGGATACTCCCGGTTATCACAAGCCGAAAACAAAGCTCGGTGAAAAAATGATAAAGGCTGTGGGTGAGGGCATTCACGATGTTGATGCTGCACTTCTTGTTGTGGAGCCCGCAGGCGAAATAAGAGAAGCAGAAGAGACTCTTATAAAGAAATTCAGAAGTGCGGATATCCCTGCCATTCTTGCTATAAACAAGGTTGATACAATAGAGAACAAAGAGGAGCTTCTTGCACGTATTCTTGAGTTTTCAAGGATGTATGAATTTGAGTCAATCGTGCCTGTATCCGCCCTTGACGGAAACGGACTGGGAGAGCTTCTTGATGAGCTTAAAAAGCTTGCTTTCCCCTCGCAGCATCTTTTCCCTGACGATACGCTTACCGATCAGCCTGAAAAGGTTATTGCCGCAGAGTATATCAGAGAAAAAATACTTAAGTTTACCGATAAGGAAATTCCTCACGGCACTGCTGTTGCCATAGAGCGCTTCAGAGAGCGTGAAGACAGCGATATTCTTGATGTGGAAGCTACAATATACTGCGAAAGAGACAGCCACAAGGGTATTATTATCGGTAAAAACGGTGCAATGCTTAAAAGAATTTCCTCAAGCGCAAGAATTGATATGGAAAAATTCTTTGATTGCAAAGTAAATCTTAAATGCTGGGTAAAGGTTAAGGAAGACTGGAGAAACCGTGAAGGTCTTATCCATAACTTCGGATTGGATTAATGGAAAAATTTACTGTTGACGGTGTTGTGGTAAGAACATCTGTTACGGGAGAGGCAGACCGTATTCTGTGGGTACTTACCCGTAACAGAGGAATAATCAGGGCGTTCGCAAAGGGTGCAAGAGGTACAAAAAGCCGCTTGCACGGTGCCACGTCTCTTTTTGCTTACTGTACTTTTACCTTCAGTGAAAAAAATAATGTATATCACGTGAATGAAGCACAGGTCAGAGAGATATTTTTTGACCTGAGAAAAAGCATGGAAACTCTCACGCTTTCCCAGTATTTCTGTGAGGTTATGATGAAGGTTATGCCTGAAAACAGCGATGAGGAAATATATCTGAGATTGCTTCTCAATTCTCTGCATTTCCTTTGTAAGGGGACAAAGCCTGAACTTCAGGTGAAATCTGTTTTTGAAATGCGTCTTGCCTGTGAAACAGGATTTATGCCTGCTGTTATAGCCTGTGATGAATGCGGGGAATATACAGGGGATGCTTCATATTATTTCGATTGTGCCTCGGGAAAGCTTTTCTGTAAAGCCTGTGCCGATAAACGGGCATATCCCGAGTTTCCGCTCAGTGTTATTGAAGCGGTAAGACATATATGCTTTTCTGATTTTTCAAGGATATTTTCCTTTGAGCTGTCAGAAAACGGACTTTCTCAGCTGAACCGTCTGACGGAAACCTACATAAAATCCGTATTCGGACAGGAATTCAGGCTGCTTGATTATTTTAAGGATATAAATAAATAGGATAATTTTTTTTGGTATAATACATATTTTCAAATGAACATATAAAACGCATCTAAAAAATGGAACTGCCGACTGTGGATAGTTCCATTTCTTTGCGTATAAACCGTTGACATAAAACCTATCATAATGTATAATTATTATACCAACAGATGATAGGTGGTCGATTTTTGTGAATGAACTTATTAAATATATCAGAGCATCTGCGAATATGAATCAGGAGCAGTTTGCTTCTGCTCTTGGCACTACGGTGCAATCTATAAACCGTTGGGAGAACGGAAAGACACTTCCAAATAATATGGCACAAAAGCAGATATATCAGTTTTGCTTGGGCAATAATATCAACATAAGCGATTATATTATTAAGTCGAAGGAACATCCCCATTCCGATGATAAGCTGATTTTGTATCACGGCTCCAAAAAAGGATTGCAGGGTGATATTGCCCCTGTCAGCCGTGAGGAATGCGACTTCGGACAGGGCTTCTATATGGGGACAACAACCCTGCAGCCTTTAACCCTTGTTTGTGCCGAAGCAAAACCGAAGTTTTATACGGTGGAGCTTGATTTGGCAGGCTTGAAAGTTCTTCATGTTGGCATTGATATGGATTGGGCTATGCTGATTGCCTACTTCCGCAAGGAAATGGAAGAAGCAAAAGGTACAGCGATCTATGACATGTATGCGCATTTTACAGATGGCTACGACGTTATCGTGGGCTATATAGCAAATGACCGTATGTATACCGAATTGTCAAAATTCTTCAACCGTACCCTTACCGATGCGGCACTTATCAATTGTCTGTCTGCTTTGGATCTCGGTATGCAGTATGTAGCTGTAACGGAAAAAGCCTGTAAGCAAATCAAGGTTGTTAAAGAGGAACAGTTGCATCCCCTTGAGCTTTCCGCATTGATTGATTTGAGTGTCGCTCGCCGCAAGGAAGGTATCGCATTAGCGGAGGATATTGAAGTCAAGTACAGACGTGAAGGTAAATTCTTTGATGAAATTTTGAGAGGTGGGTCAGATGAGTAAATCGTTGCAGCTTGCTCTTTGTGATACTCAGGGACAGCTTTTTGTGTTGTCTGCCAAAAACGGTTATGACAGTCAAGCGTTTGCGAAAGCGTTTATGACCACCGAAGTTGCCGCTGATATGGATAAAGACTTCCATCACATTCAATGGGCAGGTAAGGAATATATTCTTTCCCGTATTGAGGATGAACATTCCGAAATACTGTCAAAAGGTGAATCCTTTGACACCGAAACGCTCTATTGGATGGGGTATATTTACCGCTATTGGAACTTCTATACCGGAGAAAGCAGTAAGGAGATATATAAACAAGCCCCTGCTAAAACAATGCAGATCGTGTATCTGATGTATCATACTATGAGTCCCGAACTT
This sequence comes from Acutalibacteraceae bacterium, assembly GCA_045536195.1. GTDB lineage: Bacteria > Bacillota > Clostridia > Oscillospirales > Acutalibacteraceae > RUG806. The sequence continues at coordinate 16,965 of JAZSNB010000039.1, read as the reverse complement.
GCTATCAAAAGGCTGAAAGAGTCATACACAGAAAAACACAGTTAAACAGTTTGAAAACGTCTTCTGAAAACGAAGGCGTGTTTTTCTTTTTTACAAAGGCACCTCTTGGGGCAAACTTCTTTACGAAGGGTGCCCCAATGTGCGGCTTCTTTTTTTTTGAAAAAAGAACATTTGTTCATATTTTGTGTTTACATTTGAAAATTTTTTTGGTATAATACATATATATTTCATTTTTCGGAGACGGTATGGAAAAGTTCAAGTTAGTATCCCCCTATAAGCCTATGGGTGACCAGCCTGAGGCAATAAAAGCACTTGTTGACGGAGTCAACGAGGGCTTTAAGGAGCAGACGCTTTTAGGTGTTACGGGCTCGGGTAAAACCTTTACTATGGCAAATATTATTGCCGAGGTCAACCGCCCTACATTAGTTTTGGCTCATAATAAAATTCTTGCCGCACAGCTTTGTACTGAGTTCAGGGAATTTTTTCCGGAAAATGCAGTTGAATACTTTGTATCCTATTATGATTATTATCAGCCTGAGGCATATATTGCCACAACGGATACCTATATAGAAAAGGATTCTGCAATAAACGACGAAATAGACCGTTTGCGCCATTCCGCAACTTCCGCACTTGCCGAAAGGCGGGATGTAATTATTGTGGCGAGTGTGTCGTGCATATATTCGCTCGGCAATCCCATTGATTATAAGAATATGGTTATTTCCCTGCGTACAGGAATGGAAAAGAGCCGTGATGAGCTGCTTGAAAAGCTTGTAGAAATTCAGTATGAGAGAAATGATATTAACTTTATCCGTAATAAATTCAGGGTAAAGGGCGATGTCGTTGATATTTTCCCTGTTTATAATAATGAAAATGCCCTGAGAATTGAATTCTTCGGTGACGAAATAGACAGAATAAGTGAGATCAATCCTCTTACGGGGGAAACAAAAAATGTGCTTTCCCATGTAGCAATATATCCTGCTTCCCACTATGTTGTATCTCCCGAAAAGCTTGATTGTGCCGTTAAAGAGATAATGGCTGAAATGGAAGAAAGGGAAGAGTGGTTCAAAACACAGGGCAAACTTATTGAGGCACAGAGAATAAGGCAGCGCACGGAATACGATATGGAGATGCTTATTGAAACAGGCTTTTGTAAGGGAATTGAAAACTATTCAAGAATCATGTCCGACAGAAAGCCGGGTGAGGCACCTTTTACTCTTCTGGACTTCTTTCCCGATGATTTTCTTCTTTTTGTTGACGAATCCCACGTAACACTGCCTCAGGTAAGAGGAATGTTCGGCGGTGATAAGTCGAGAAAGGATTCTCTTATCGAATTCGGCTTCAGACTGCCGTCTGCTTATGATAACCGTCCGCTCACATTCAATGAGTTTTATGAAAAAACAGGGCAGAAGATTTTTGTAAGTGCCACTCCGGGTGAGCTCGAAAAAAGTCTGAGTGTGCGTACGGCAGAGCAGATAATACGTCCTACAGGACTTCTTGATCCCGAAATTGAGGTTCGTCCCGTTGACGGTCAGATAGATGATCTCATAGGTGAAATAAACGACAGGATTCAGAAGAAAGAGAGGGTGCTTATTACCACTCTTACAAAAAAAATGGCAGAAAGCCTCACTGATTATCTTACGGACTACGGAATTAAGGTAAGATATATGCATTACGATGTGGATACTATGGAGCGTATGGAAATCATCAGGGATCTGAGACTCGGTGAATTTGATGTGCTTGTAGGTATCAATCTTTTAAGAGAAGGACTTGACCTTCCCGAGGTTTCACTTGTTGTTATACTTGACGCTGATAAGGAAGGCTTCCTTCGTTCGGAAACATCGCTGATACAGACCGTGGGCAGGGCTGCACGAAATTCTGAGGGCAAGGTAATAATGTATGCCGATACTGTTACTCCCTCTATGGAAAGAGCCATAAGAGAAACATTCAGAAGACGTGAAAAGCAGCAGCAGTTTAATGAGGAGCACGGAATTGTTCCGCAGACTATTGTCAAGGGAATAAGAGAAATAATAGAAATTTCCAATACCCATAAGGCTGCAAGAAAAGCAAACGGCATGAAGATGTCAAAGCGCGAAAAGGAATTGCTTATAAATCAGCTTACAAAAGAAATGAAAGCAGCTGCAAAGATACTTGACTTCGAAAATGCAGCGTATCTGAGAGATAAAATTAAGGAATTACAGGAATCATAATTTTGCGTCGCAAATTATGATTTTCGGAGGTTTTACAGTGCAAAGAAAAATTAAAATCGTCGGTGCTAAAGAGCATAATCTTAAGGATGTTTCCCTTGAAATTCCCCGTGACAAGCTTGTTGTGTTTACGGGTCTTTCAGGCTCGGGAAAATCCACTCTTGCATTCGATACCATATATGCAGAGGGGCAGAGAAGATATGTCGAATCTCTTTCCTCATATGCCCGTCAGTTTTTAGGTCAGATGGAAAAACCCAATGTTGAGCTGATTGAGGGACTTTCGCCCGCAATTTCCATCGATCAGAAAACCACATCAAAGAATCCCCGTTCAACGGTAGGTACGGTTACTGAGATTTATGATTATCTCAGACTTCTCTATGCAAGAGCGGGCATTCCTCATTGTCCGGTCTGTAAAAAAGAGATCCGTCCTCAGAGCGTTGACCAGATGACGGATAAAATAATGACCCTTAAAGAGGGCTCAAAGTTTATGATTCTTTCTCCTGTTGTAAGGGCAAGAAAGGGCGAACACGTAAAAATTCTTGACGATGCAAGAAAAGCAGGCTTTGTAAGAGCCAGAATTGACGGCGAAATGCGTGAGCTTTCTGATGAAATCAAGCTTCAGAAAAACAACAAGCATACGATTGAAATTGTTGTTGACCGTCTTGTGATGAAGGATGGCATTGCATCAAGAATATCAGATTCTCTTGAAACCGCACTGAAGCTCAGTGAGGGAATTGTTATGGTAAGCGTTATCGGCGGCGAGGAGATGCTGTTTTCGCAGAGCTTTTCATGTCCCGATCATAATGTGGGTATAGGCGAACTCAGTCCCCGTCTTTTTTCCTTCAACAATCCCTTCGGTGCATGTCCCAAATGTGCGGGACTCGGCATATTCAAAAAGGTTGCCCCTGAGCTTATCATTCCCGATAAAAGGCTTTCAATTAACAAGGGAGCAATAAAGGGCTGCGGCTGGACAAACGAAAAATACGGCACCATTGCGAGAATGTACATGGAAGGAATTGCCAAAAAATACGGTTTTTCAATGGATGATCCCATAAACGAAATTCCGAAAGAGGCTGTAGATGCTATTCTTTACGGTACGGGAGACGAAAAGCTTAAGCTGAAAAGAAGCTTTCATGCGGGAACAACCGAATATGAAGCTCCCTTTGAAGGTATCGTAAACAATCTTGAGCGCCGCTACAGGGAATCTAACAGCGAGTGGGCAAGATGGGAAATAGAGCTTTTTATGTTTGACCATGAGTGTCCCGAATGCAAGGGTGCAAGGCTGAAAAAGGAAATCCTTGCCGTAACCGTAGGGGATAAGAATATTGATGAATTCACCCGTATGTCGATTTCAGAGGAAATACGGTTTCTTGATTCGCTCACCCTCACCGAGAGAGAGCATCTTATTGCAGACGGGATTATTAAGGAAATCCGTGCAAGACTTGAGTTTCTTGAAAAGGTGGGACTTGATTATCTGACCCTGTCGCGTTCATCGGGTACTTTGTCCGGCGGAGAAAGTCAGAGAATCCGTCTTGCCACACAGATAGGCTCTGCACTTACAGGTGTACTTTATGTGCTTGATGAACCCAGTATCGGACTTCATCAGAGAGACAATGAAAAGCTTATTGATACTCTTAAAAATCTGAGAGATCTCGGCAACACACTCATTGTGGTTGAGCACGATGAGGATACTATGAAAAATGCCGATTATATAGTTGATATAGGACCCGGCGCAGGTATTCACGGCGGTGAAATAGTTGCGGCAGGTTCACTTGAGGATATAAAAAAATGCCACCGCTCAATCACGGGGCAGTATCTTACGGGAGAAAAGAAAATTGAAGTTCCCGCAGAACGCAGGAAGGGCAACGGAAAGCTCCTTAAAATCAGGGGAGCCGGGCAGAATAATCTCAAAAATATTGATGTAACCTTCCCCTTAGGCAAATTTATTGCCGTAACCGGTGTATCGGGCTCCGGCAAATCATCTCTTATAAATGAAATATTATATAAGCAGCTTGCAAATGAGCTTAACGGTGCAAAAAAATTCCCGGGCAAGAATGACGGCTTTGAGGGAATAGAGCATCTTGATAAGGTAATTGATATTGACCAGTCTCCCATCGGAAGAACCCCCCGAAGCAATCCTGCCACATATACGGGTGCATTTACCGATATCAGAAAGCTTTTTTCTGAAACTACAGATGCAAAAATAAAGGGTTACGCTCCCGGACGGTTTTCTTTTAATGTGTCCGGCGGCCGCTGTGAAGCCTGTTCCGGTGACGGTATTGTTAAAATTGAAATGCATTTCCTTGCAGACGTATATGTACCCTGTGATGTGTGTAAGGGTGCAAGATATAACAGGGAAACCCTTGAAGTAAAATATAAGGGGAAAAATATAAGTGAGGTTCTCGATATGACAGTTGAGGAAGGCCTGCACTTTTTTGAAAATCAGCCTGCAATCAGAAGAAAACTGCAGACACTTTATGATGTGGGACTCGGTTATATAAGCATAGGTCAGCCTGCAACGCAGCTTTCGGGCGGTGAAGCGCAGAGAGTGAAGCTTGCAACGGAGCTTTCAAGAAGACCGAGCGGAAAAACCATGTATATTCTTGATGAGCCTACTACGGGACTTCATACTGCAGATGTGCATAAGCTTATAGAGGTTTTGCAGAAGCTTGTTGACACGGGCAATACCGTAATTGTAATCGAGCACAATCTTGATGTTATAAAATGCGCAGATCATATAATTGACCTTGGTCCCGAAGGAGGCTTCCGCGGCGGCGAAATTGTTGCCGAAGGTACCCCCGAGGAGATAGCAAAGAATAAAAAAAGCTATACCGGAAAATATCTTAAGGGTATGCTTCAGAACAGCTGATAAGCCGGCTATCGCTTAAAGTAAGAATACTGCTTTTTTGTGAGACCATTCTGAAATATGCATAACTAAGGTGAAGGAAGACGCCGGGGCATCTTCCTTCAATTTCGGTTAACCGTATTATTTAAGTAATAAAAATTTATCGTGGAATGTCAGCTTTTTCTGAACCTTCCTTTATGGGTGGGTTCTAAAAGATTTGGTCCGAAGCGGAACAGCGGAATAATCATATCAGTGATTTTCTTGTGTCCTATCATTTTTTCAAAGCCCGGTGCAAGAGTCATGGCAATGGAATAGATAGACGGTGTGCTGAAAGGCTTCATTTTAACCCTTCCGTTTTCATTGAATTTAATATCAAGCATTCTTTTGCCGATTGTTTCAACGGGACGTATCTGAACATACAGCCTGTCCTTTTCAGTCCATTTTGCAGTTGAGCAGACCTTATAATCAATCTGACCGAGTCTCATTGTGCCGTAGCAGAATCTGCCGTTGAAGCCTATGGGAATTGTGTTTCTTTCATCGCCCTCGCTCCAGCTGAGACGGCTTTCACCGGATTTAAAATCGAATACCATTCTGTCAATATTGCCTGCCTTATCTGTAGTCATATATGTAACGGCAAGAGGCAGCATGCTCATAGGAAAGCCTATCAGATTAAGGAAAAATTTCTTTCTGAACCTGATTTCCTTTCCGCTGATTTTTTCTTCAATTGAAGAATCATTTATTTTATAAGGAACATCTAAAACGGCATTTTTAAGCTTTTCCTGAAGGCCGTCATAAGAAGTGTCCTTTCCTTCATCGAAGTCTGTGAATGCCCGCGGGAAAAACTGCCATAAAAAGTCACGGCAGACCTGTTCCTCGGCAACGGAAGCAGTGACTGCAAGAACCGCATCAAAGTCTTCAAATACAATGCCGAACTGAGAAAACATTCCGTCGGCTCTGTAACCGTTTATTGCAGCGCATCTCCACAGACAGCATCCGTAACCGGAACGGGAATCGCTGTCGAATTCTTCGGAATTATCGGCAAGCTTTGAGGCTGCAAGAGCTGCCCATTCTTCCGAAAAAATGCGTTTTCCGTTAAACATTCCCCGGTTTGCATATAAAAGCATCAGCTTTGCGAGATCTTCTGTTTTTAAGTATAATCCCCATCCGCCTGCTTCATTGCCGTACATATCTGTTTCCCAGAACGGATAGTCTATCCCCAGAGGCTCAAAAAGGCGGGGTTTCAGAAAATCTCTCACAGAAAGACCTGTTTTTCTTTTTATTATTACGGAAAGCATATATATATTTTCATTTACATACTTGAATTCCTTCCCGGGTTCGTTGTACCATGGAGAGGAGAAATAAGAGCTTATCCAGCTGCCCTTGGTTTTGTCTTCAAAGACGCTCGGATCCTTTCCGCTTGTCATTGTAATAAGATGCTTTATTGTAAGCTTATCAAGATAACTGTCGTTTACATCTGAAGTATAATCAGGAAAAATATCTTTTACCTTATCATCAAGGGATAAAAAGCCCTCTTCTGCGGCAATTCCTATGGCTGTTGCCGTAACGGTTTTACTTATGGAATACATTGTGTGAGGTCTTTCCGGTGTAAAAGGTGCTCTGAAACATTCTGCTGCTACCTTATTATGACGGATGACCATGAAAGAGTGAATCTCAGTGCCTGTTTTTTCTATTTCTTCAAGAAATTCTCCGATTACTCTTGAAGAAACACCGGCATCTTCAGGTGTCAGGGCTCTTTCTAACGATATTTTCTGTGAGTCTGCCATATTATATACCCCCTTGTTTTTCATTTTAGGACTGCATTTATACAGAAATTATATTGAATTGTGAATAAATTGTTATAAATACGGAGGATTTATGCCAAGAAAACTTGATTTTGAGGTCACAAGTGAATTTGACGGTGTAAAGCTGATTGTTTTTTTAAGAGGTCATGTGGGGATATCTGCAAGGCTTCTTGTAAAGCTCAAAAATGACCCTCTCGGACTTTTAAGAAACGGTGAGCACATAAGGACTGTTGATAAGCTTCAGACAGGTGATATTATCACTGTGAATATGCCCGAGGAAAAAAACGGAATAGAGCCTACCACCGCCGAGGGACTTGACGTGATTTTTGAGGATGAGGATGTGCTTATTATAAATAAGCCTGCAGGCATTGCCATGCATCCTACTCACAATCATCAGGGAGATACTCTCGCAAATATGATATCTGCCTATTTCAGGGATAATAACAAGGATATTGTTTTCCGCACGGTGGGAAGACTTGACAAATGTACCTCGGGAATTGTGGTTGTTGCTCTGAATGCTCACACTGCAAACATCCTTTCCGAAAAAATCCGAAAAGAGTATCTTGCCATAGCTGACGGTGTTTATAAAGGCAGCGGAACAATATCCAAACCGATTATCCGCCCTGACCCTATGAAAACCTTCCGTTGGGTGGGGGAAGACGGCGAATATGCCGTTACCCATTGGAAAAGTGAGTTGACCGACGGCAGGAGAACTCTTCTCAGAATAAATCTTGAAACAGGCAGAACACATCAGATAAGAGTGCATTTTGCTTCCATGGACACTCCTCTTGCGGGGGATGATATGTATGGAGGAAATCACGAGGTTATCAGTCGTGCGGCTCTTCACTGTGCGAAAATCAGTTTTTTTCATCCCGTCAGCGGTGAAAAAATTGAGCTTGAAGCCCCCTTGCCTGAGGATATGCAGAGAATATATAATAAAATGTTATCATTGATAGAAAAATAACACTATTCATAAAATGCTAATATAAAATAATAAAAATACATAAAATTATTTCTTTTGTTGCAATATTTCTGTTATATTATAATGCAGAAATAAAACTTACGGAGAGATGGTTTATGTTAAAAGTAATAATTCCCGTCGTTACGGTGTTGATTACAGCAGGCACTGTAGGTTTTTATGCAAATGCAATAAAGAAGATAATTCCTGTATTTGCAGCAGTAAGAAGATAAATGTATTTACCCTCAGACGGAATTGCTCTGAGGGTATTTTTTTACGATAAAATATATAACAGAAAGGATGATACTATGCTTACAGCAGGTACAAAGGCTCCCGATTTTATTCTTAAGGACAAGGACGGAAATGATGTTCAGCTTTCATCTTTCCTCGGACAGAAGGTCGTTGTTTATTTTTATCCTAAAGACAGCACTCCCGGCTGCACAAGGCAGGCGTGTGCTTTTGCAGGGCTTTATGACGAGTTCAGAAAGAAAAATGTTCAGGTTATCGGAATCAGCAAGGACAGTGTGAAATCCCATCTTAATTTTGCAGAAAAAAACAATCTTCCATTTATTCTCCTTTCCGATCCCGAAAGGATCGCTATTGAAGGCTTCGGTGTGTGGCAGGAGAAGAAACGCTGCGGTAAGGTGTCCATGGGTGTAGTACGTTCCAGCTTTATCATTGATGAAAAGGGTATAATAAGCACGGTTATGCCTGATGTGAAGCCTGATACAAATGCGGCTGAAATTCTTGCAATGCTCTAATGTTGTTTTTGCCTTAAGACAGAATGCAATATGATAAAATAAAAACAGAAAAATGTATGCTTTTTTCCGGCATACATTTTTTTTGATTAATTTGAAAAAAGACCTTGACAAATAATTTAGAATGAGTATAATAAATTTAGAATAATTCAAAAAAGTATGGAGGCGATAATATGACAAAGCAACGAGCAGCCATAATAAAAGTAATGCGTGACAACTGCGGTCATTTTACCGCTGAAGAGATATTTGAGCTTGCCCGCGGTGAATATCCTTCAATTGTACGGGCAACAATATATAACAATCTGAATAATATGGTTGAAGAGGGTCTTATCAGAAGAATATGTCAGTCGGGACAGCCCGACAGGTTTGACCGGAATCCTGCACCTCACGAGCATATTATATGTACCGCCTGCGGTAAGGTTGTTGATGTATGGCTCGATCATTTTCAGGAGCGTCTTTCAGAGGAGCTTAACTGTGAGGCGGAAGATTATGAACTTGTGATTCATTGTAAATGTCCCGAGTGTCGGGTTTGATATTTTTTTAACGGAGGAACGAAAAATGGAACTCAAAGGAACAAAAACCGAAAAAAACTTAATGGAAGCTTTTGCAGGCGAGAGCCAGGCAAGAAACAAGTATACCTACTTTGCATCTGTTGCAAAGAAAGAAGGATATGAGCAGATTGCTGCAATCTTCCACAAAACTGCAGAAAATGAAAAAGAACACGCAAAATTGTGGTTCAAGGCTCTCGGAGAGCTTGGTGATACAGCAGCAAATCTTGCCGCTGCAGCAGAAGGCGAAAACTATGAATGGACAGATATGTATGACCGTTTTGCAAAGGACGCTGAAGAAGAAGGCTTCACAAAGCTTGCTTACCAGTTCAGAGAAGTAGCTAAGATTGAAAAGAGCCACGAGGAAAGATACAGAAAGCTCCTTTCAAATGTTGAAATGCAGGAGGTTTTCGCAAAGGCTGAGGAAACCATGTGGGAATGCCGTAACTGCGGACATCTTGTAATGGGCAAAAAGGCTCCCGGAATGTGCCCCGTATGTGCACATCCTCAGAGCTTCTTTGAAGTAAGAGCAGAAAACTATTGATAGTTGTTTTTTGAGACAATGTGATTTTTTGCATATAAATGCAAAATTAAAAAGAGCAGAATCCAAAATGAAAAATTAAAAGTGCATAGTTCAGAATGGCATAGTTTAATATGAATGAAAGGGATAATACGGAGTTTCCGTGTTGTCTCTTTTTTTGTTTATTAAAACACTTCCCGGGGATAACTGTAAGAGATATTGCGAAAAAGTAAAAAAGAGATAAGCTTATCTGTTGTGATAAGCTTATCTTCTCAGATAGATTGATGCTTAATTTATTGCAGAAATGCAGTTTTCGAATCTTTCCAGCCCTACAGAAGCACGAAGAATATAGCGTGCATCACTTGCCGTTATTTTTTCTTCTGAAATGTCTGTTACATTTGCTCCTGCTGTCTGCCATGAATTGAATACTTCAAGTCCTACCGACTGTCTTAATACAAGTCTGGCATCTGCAGCGGAAACCTTTCCGTTTCCGTCAATATCTCCGAGGATAATTACGGTTTTTTCAATAACTCCTAAGTTATCTTTTTTCAGACTGATTGTCATTCCGCTGCAGAGAAGTTCATTTGATCTGATTTCATGCTCTTCTTTGTTGCAGATTATTATTCCCGCAGTAGCATTTTTGTATATTACATCTGCACTGCTGTCAGATACGGTAAAGACATAATCCTGAAAAAGCTTCAATGTGCTATTGCCAAGTATTGTGAGCTCTTCGGACGCAAAATCCTTTGCATTTCTTGTTTCGGAGAATCTACAGATATTGCAGGTTCTGACCTCTTTCTCAGTATCAAGTAGATTGACTTTCCAGTTGCCCCATTCATGACCAGTAGCTTTTATTGTTTTCGTATATGCTTCACCACATTCACAGATAAGCTTTTCTATTCCGTCTTCAGTACAGGAAGCTCTTTTTTCAATTGCGGAAGTGTATGAATGGGAATGTGTTTTTGCAAAATGAATATTTGCATATTTCAGCACTCCGTTGCCTTTTCCGAAATCTATTTTATTCCACTGAACTATGTCACCTTCATAATACACATCTTTTAGATATGCGTTTGCAAAAGCATTATCAGTGATTTTTGTTACGCTTACAGGTATTGTAAGACTGTTTGTGCCTGTTTCGGAGAAGATACTCGGGATGGTTGTTATACCCTCGGGGATAATAAGCTTGTCAAGATTTGTCCAACCGAAAATGTTTACGGAAAGACTTTTCAGGCTTTTTGGTAAATTGATGTCCGTATTATACAAACCGAAAAATGCACTGTCTCCAATTTCAGATACACTGTCAGCAATAATAATCTTTTTTACATGACTTCCTTCTGTGCAGAATAAGTCTTCTCCTAAAATAAGTACACCGTCAGGAATGGTCAGTGTATCAAGGATACACTTGTGGAAAGCGTCGGATGCAACAGAAAGGGTTCCCGGCTTTACTGTGAAATCCCCGGTGTGCCTTTCTAATCGTATCAGATGTTTGCCTATGTATAAAGCATTACTTTTCCAGTTTGATGTGTTGTTGTAGTAAGCAGTTTCAGCAAAGGCACTTCCGCCAAGAAACAGGGGTGTTTCAGGAAGAGCTATTCTGTAAAGATTTGTACAGCTTCCGAAAGCAGCACTCTTTATTTTTGTGATTGTAGAGGGTATGGTAATGCTTGTAAAACCTGTACACCCTGAAAAAGCTCCCTCGCCAATGGACCTGATATTTTTGCCGAAAGTAAAACCGGAAAGTGATGTACAATTGCAAAACATTTTATCGCTGATATGAGTTATCTTTTCAGGAAGATTAATTGAAGAGAGACTTGTGCAATCTGAAAAAGCTGCAGTACCTATATTAATTGCAGATGCAGGCAAGCTTATTGATGTTACCTTTGTACATCCTGAAAATGCACCGTCTGCAATCAGGGTAGTTCCGTTATTGACTTGATATTTGCCAGTAATCCCTTTATCTGCCCGGATGAGGCAGTTGTTTATATACAGAAGTCCTGATTGCCAGTTGTCGGGATTATTATAATGTGCTGTGTCGTAAAATGCTCCTTCTCCGATTTTTTCTATTGTGTCTGGCAGAGAAATATTGTCGAGACGGGAACAATTTCTGAATGCAAATGCATCTATTAATGTAATACTTTTCGGGAGATTTATTTCTTTTAGATTAACACAGTTCTGGAAGGCACTTTCTTCTATATTTTTTAAGTTTTCAGGGAGAGAAACGCTTTTAAGGCAAGTACAATCATAAAAGGTACCGTAATAAATAGATTCAATGTTCTTCGGTATGTTGATTTTTGTAAGTCCTGTACAGCCGTAAAATGCCAAAGAATCAATAGTGTTGACTGTGTTTGGTATTGTTAATTCTGATATGCCTGAACACATATGAAATGCATAATTTCCGATTCTGGTTAAATTCTGAGGCAGTGTAACGTTTTTGAGTGCTGTGCAGCCGGAAAATGTATAATTTCCGATATCGGTAATGCGGTCGGGAATCTGAATGTCAGTAAGTGTAATACAATTATTAAAAGCACAATCTCCTAAAAAAATGATGCTTTGAGGCAATTCGATAGTTGTGAGTTTTTTACAGTTACCGAATGCTGCGTAACCGATTCCTCTGACTCCATCGGGAATGACTATACTTGTAAGATATTCATTAAGCATGTCACCTTCATCATAGAGTCCATTCCCGAAAGCGGAAGCTGCTATAAGCTCTGTGCCGCTTTTTACGATAAATTTTCCGTAAATATTTTTAGCTTCAATAAGGCAGTTGTCTATATATAAGGCACCATTTTCCCAGTTATCAGGATTGTTATATATTGCTGTATTGTAAAAAGCATTGCAACCAATAGAGAGAAGTGAATCGGGCAAAGACACACTGATAAGGTCTTTACAGTTTTTGAAAGCACAGTCTCCGATAGAAGTAACCCCTTCTTTGATAATAAGCTTTCGGATATACTTGCCTTGCCATGGTTGTCTGAATCTGCCCAGGTCATAGCTGTCAAGGGAGCCTTGTCCGCTTAGTATAAGTGTTCCGTCAGAATAAAGCTCCCAACAGAGATCTAAGCTGCCACCTCTTTCGGTTAAAGTGGCACCGTAAACACTTAAGGGGATAACAGACAAAATAATTATTATACTCAAGAGTGTGACAAATATACTTTTTGATAATGCTTTCATAAATATTCTCCTTAAATTTTATCGAATGTATATAATTTATGATAACACTAATTTTGAAAATTGTCTATAATTTCTGTAATTCTATTGCATATTTGGAAGCAGTCAACGTATAAGTAGTCTCTTATATTTTTTTTGTAATATGACTTAATAAATGATGATATTTTTCCGATAGTTATTTGCGGGAGAGTATTATATTTTTTTTGAATGGTAGAAAATGGTAAAAATTTTAAAAAAGCCTTGCTTTTTGCGAATGACTATGTTAATATATGGAAGAAATGGAAATAAATAACAATTTTTCAGGTTATTCTTCCCAAAAAAGAAAGGAAAAATGTATTATGAAACAGAAAACAGTTTTGATTGCAGAAGAAAACGGAGAATTTCTCAGAAATATGCTGTCATCCTTCAGGGCATACGGCTTTCAGTGTATAAGTGTGCCGAAAAACGGAGAGGATGTTGTATCGGCTATAGAGAAAAATCAGCCGGATATTATAGTCATGGAGGCATTTATGGCAAGGCTTGATGCTCTTGCCGTGCTAAAGCTTATTCCGTCGCTGAAGCTCAGCCGTAAACCGTACATAGTTGTGCTTTCCAATGCCGATAACAGCATATTTGAACAGCAGCTTCTTTCTATGGGTGCGAATTATTATTTTATCAAGCCTGTGGATGTCAATATCCTTACAGAAAGAATTGCCCAGCTTACCGGATTTGACGGTAAGGCGGGCAATATAGTAAAGCTTCGTAATTCCAATGAGCCGGACCTTGAGGTTATTGTTTCTGATATTATGCACGAACTGGGCGTGCCTGCTCATATTAAAGGCTATCAGTATCTGAGAGATGCAATAATTCTTTCTGTGAATAACCCCGAAATGATGAATTCGGTAACTAAAGTTCTGTATCCTACTGTGGCGAAGCATTTTGAGACTACTTCATCAAGAGTTGAAAGAGCAATACGCCACGCCATTGAGGTTGCATGGGACAGAGGTGATATTGATGTGCTCAGCTCCTATTTCGGATATACCATACAAAACAGCCGCGGCAAGCCTACCAACAGTGAATTTATAGCAATGATTGCGGATAAGCTGAGACTTAAGCTTAAGAAAATTTCATAAAAAAAGGAACTCCGGAAAAATACGGAGTTCCTTTTTCAGTATTTAATTGAAAGAAAGCTGTCATATTGCTTCAAGGCTTCGCTTTTTCTGCGGGCACTTATCATAACTCTTGTATTGTCACTCATTACAACCTCTTCGGTTGTAAACTGCTTTATATGAGCCATATTGACCGCATAGCCCTGATGTACCCTCAGAAAGCCGTGAATGCATAGCTTTTCGTGAATATTCTGAATCTTGCCTACAAAGCTGTATTCACCTTCAGCTGTATAAACCGTCAGATGTCTGTTGTAGCCTTCAATATAAATTATATCCTTTATGGGGATGTTATATCTTTCGTTTTTCCATCTGAGATGAAGTTCGGGATTCAGAGTTTTGCTTTTTGCTATCATTCTTCTGAAAACCTCTGAAAATTCCTTGCTGCTGAAAGGCTTTACCAGATAATAGAGAGCTTCAAGGCGGAATGCCTCATATATGAATTCCTCGGTGTTCTGAGTGAGTATTATAATGGCATCGGGGACTTTGCTTCTGATTATTTCTGCAGCAATAAGTCCTTCACGGGTGGCATTTATGTAATAGGCATCAAAAACAGCCTTTTCATCTTCGAAAAGCATTTCCTCAGGTGAATAATACTGTTTTACAGAAAAAGTCTCTCCTGAGAGAAAGCAGTCTGAAATATTATTAATAAGTTCTTTTGAGATAAGTTCATCCGTATCGCAAACACATATTTTCATAAGTATACCTCAACATTCAGATTCAATTATAATCTTTTTGCTTTCAGAAAAAAAGCCGATATGCCGAAATGACCGAATCAGATGCAAAAGTGTAGACAAAAAAACGAAAAGGCATCTCCGCATATATAAACGGAGATGCCTTGCTATCACGTAAAAAATCAGAAAAATCTTTTTACGGGCGAACAAAACAACAGCCGTTTATTTGTTTTTACAGTCACTCGGGAATATGTATATGTCATTTTGTTCACTCCTTTCAGATTTGTTTGTATTTACAATAACAGACGGGGAATAATTTGTCAAGCATTTATTGACAACCTTCGGTTTTTTTATGATAATATAATCGGTGATAAATATGAAAGAAATTGAGCTAAGACTGAGAGAGCTTAGTGACAGCACATACAAAGATTTTCACAGCCGCCTTATGCCCACGGTTGAAAAAGAGAAAATTCTGGGAGTGAGGATTCCTCTTATAAGACAGCTGGCAAAGGAACTTATAAAGGAAGGAAAAGCTGAGGATTTTATAAAAGAGCTTCCTCATTATTACTATGAAGAGAATAATCTTCATGCATTTATAATTGCAGAAACTAAAGATTTTGAAAGACTTTCGGAAGAAACGGAAAAATTTCTGCCGTTTATTGATAACTGGGCGACCTGCGATAGCTTCAGACCAAAAGCATTCGCCAAAAACAAAGAAAAGCTTCTGCCCCTTATTTTCCGCTGGCTTGAAAGTGATGAGGAATATACTGTCCGCTATGCAATAGAGATGCTTATGGTTCATTTTCTTGACGACAGCTTCGATGAAAAATATCCCGCAATAATAAGCGGGATAAGAAGCGAAAAATACTATGTGAATATGATGATAGCCTGGTATTTTGCTACAGCACTTGCAAAGCAGCCTGAGAAAATTAAGCCGTTTATAAGCAGAGAATATCTAAGTGAGGATGTATATAACAAAACGCTTCAGAAAATAAGAGAAAGCTGCAGAACAAAATGAAAAAAAACAGATGCAGTTTAAGGGCAGGTCATACCGCAAAACTACATCTCAAAAGCTTTAACTTTACCAAATATTCAGAGCCAAGTACAGGAAAGACCGTACCCGGCTCTATATTTTTTTCGGACCTTTGATACAGCACCTTTTTTCAGTGCCGTTATTCCTCTGTATTTGTGATTGTAAGTCCGAGGAGCTTAAGCTGCTCGTCGTCTACCCTTGAGGGACATTCTGTCATTGCTTCAGTTGCGTCTTTAAGCTTGGGATACGCGATAACATCTCTGAGGCTTTCTGCACCGATCATCTGCATAACAAGTCTGTCGAGACCAATGCCCATACCGCCGTGAGGGGGAGGACCGAAGCGGAATGCATCAAGAAGATAGCCGAACTTGTTGTGTGCTTCTTCCTCTGAAAGTCCGAGAAGTTCAAAAATCTTACCCTGAAGCTCAGGATTTGTGATTCTGATTGAGCCTGAGGAAAGCTCAATGCCGTTGAGAACAAGGTCATATGCCTTTGCTCTTACGTTGCCCTTGTCGTTTTCAAGATAGGGGATGCATTCATCGAGAGGAGATGTGAAGGGATGGTGCATTGCAACCCAACCGCCTGCTTCCTCATCCCAATCGAAGAAGGGGAATTCAACGATCCACAGGAAGTTGTAGCCGTCACCGATGATATCAAGCTTCTTTGCTGCCTCATTTCTGAGAGCGCCGAGAATAGAAAGAACAAGGTTCTTCTTTGTATCACCTATAATAAATACAACGTCGCCCTTCTTAGCATCTGCTCTTGTAAGGATTTCCTGCATCTTTTCTTCAGAAATGAACTTTCCGAAGGATGAAGCAATGCCGTCGTCGGTATATCTTACCCACGCAAGTCCCTTTGCACCGATGCCCTTTGCAAATTCTGTGAGCTTGTCTATTTCTTTTCTTGTGTATGTTGAAACAGCATTCTTTGCCGTGATACCTCTTACTGTACCGCCTGCATTTACAGGGCCTTCAAATACACCGAAGCCGCAGTCCTTTACGATGTCGGAGAGATCAAAAAGCTCCATTCCGAAACGGGTGTCGGGCTTGTCTGAGCCGTAGCGTTCCATAGCATCGGCATATTTAAGTCTGGGAAGGGGAGTGGGAATGTCAACATTTATTGCTTCCTTGAAGAGCTTGACGATATAGCCTTCAATCATATCAAGCACATCGTCAACATCAACGAAGGACATTTCAAGGTCTATCTGAGTAAATTCGGGCTGTCTGTCTGCACGGAGGTCCTCGTCACGGAAGCAGCGGGCAATCTGCATGTATCTGTCGAAGCCTGCTACCATTGAAAGCTGCTTATAA